>NZ_NOLI01000345.1:0-1742 GCF_002245975.1 Nostoc sp. 'Peltigera membranacea cyanobiont' 213
GCTAGAGTGCCAGTCCAGTAGAAAATATTGACAAATTAACTAGACTATGAATTAGATAAAAGTGACAATTTTTCTGGTGTGGTGTGGGAGATACGAGCCAGGACATGAAGATTGTGAACAATAGCCATTCTTCGGAGATCAAAAAGATTTTTACGGAGACCAAGATAGCGAGCTTGGTCTCCTTGCCACTGACCAATATGAGCTAAACTATGCTCAACACTGACACGTTCACGGAGTTTGGCACGTCCGGCTACAGTAGTTTGACGTTCACGCAGTTCAATAAGTAAGGATTCATCAGGATGAATAGAAATACTGCGAGAACGCTTGCTTGTTGTACATTGAGAATGAAGAGGACAAGCATCACATTCATGTTTAGGAAAGTGAATAACACTCCCTTCATGAAATGGTAAACTCACTTGATTTGGGCAACGAATCAAATAGTTTTCCCAATCAAGAACAAAAGCATTCTTATCAAAAAGTTTACCGTTGCGGACTTTCCATGCTTTGCAAATAATAGTAAGTTCAGATGTGCGCTGTTTAATCCAATGACTGGTCAAATATGCACGGTCAATATGCAACTCTTGAATAGTTATTTGTTGTTGTTTTAAATCTGATTCAATATCTCTAGTGACTGATGCTTCAGGTGCGTTAGCTTTAGTGACACCAACAGCCCTAATCATTCCTAATTCTAAATCCTTGGCAATATGGCGTTTATAACCATCAAACTTTTGACTACGACTTTTACGTCCATGTCGCATATCCTCATCTTCAATAGAAATACGTCGGTCTTTGGCAACACCATTAAGAAGCTTTGGGGAACCATCTGATTCCACCTCCACATCTTGTGCTTTAATTTGTTGTGCAGTTGCCAGATTTGTATTTACCTGCTGAATGGTTAAATCGGACAAATCTGTTTTTTGATTCACTAAAGATTCAACTGAGTTCAATGCTTGTAAAATTGTCGATAGTGCTATATTCCTAGCTTCTGGGTCATCCCAATCTAAATCTAAAGCAGCTTTTAGGCTGGTTTTAGCAACAATTTCTGCCCCCGCACTTGCCGCCACTGTTTTTAAACTTTCTTGAGTATTTTCAGCTATTATTTCTAATACTTTTCGCAACGCATGACCTAACAAATTATATGTATCTTCGACTCTGGCTGCCCCCCATAATGGACTTGAATCTAGCGCTATCTTAAGGGAGTTTGAATTGTACCCTCCACGTTTTTTTGCCATTTCAATTGTTTTCTCAATTAAACGTCTGTCAAAATATTTTGATATTAATAATCCCCGAAATCTTACTAATGTTCCTTTTCCAAATGGTGCTTTCTCACAGTCGAGACAATCTAAAACTAGCTGCCATCTTCTATCCATTTCTATGGCTTCGATTGCCTAGTCGTCTGACACTCCTGTATATGCTTGAAGAATAATAAATAGTGCCAATTGTGCTGGTGGCACTGGGCATAATCCCACACTACTATCTTTAAATATCGTTGCTAATTCTAACTGAAAAGCTGAGTCAAATAGTTCGTGGCGTATCTGTCTCAAAAATACGAACAACTTAGCTAGCTTTACGTATACGTTTTACTACTTTTTCTTCCGCAAGTGATAATTCTATGGGAGGATTCCAGACTGAGGGACGCATCTTTATACACTCCGGATAGTGCTTTCCCCAATATTACCCTCTATCAGTCTCTGCAAAAATTGTACTTTTTGTCAATTACTTCTACTGGACTGGCACTCTAG
>NZ_NOLI01000346.1:0-1696 GCF_002245975.1 Nostoc sp. 'Peltigera membranacea cyanobiont' 213
CCCCTTAAAATGATTATCATTATTGTTTAAAATTGGATTCTTGGTTTTTGTTGATTAATTTATTCTTTGGAAGTCCCTTACTTAGAATTGGATGATTTGGAGAATACAGGTCGTAGCGATCGCGGTAAGTTAGAAGGAAAGCAGTGGATTTCCGGTAAATACCAAGAAGTCGAGGGCGGGCAGGGTATCCTGAAAGCAGTGAATAACGGTCGGGAACCAACAGGAAGGCTACCGTTTGGTAAAGCTTTTAAGGTGGTGGTAATGGAGCCGGATGAAACCACTGATACGGTAGATACGGCTTTGTTCTTTCGGTTTTGTGCTTGGCGAATGGGTTGTACACCTTATTTTATCGGGCCTGTTCCTTTTTTCAGCTACAAGGTTAACTCCCTGATATTTGTAGGCAATTTGAGTGAACAGAGGACAAATACTGCATCTTTACCAACTGGAGCTACGAGAGAGCCTAAAGCTAGCACTACCAACCATACTGGAGTAAGAGAGAAGATTAATCCATGCACCTTTAGTAGTGCTAGTCAGTCGATAACAGATCAATCATTCTCTGGTATTGATTTGCGATTGCCTCCGGCAGTGCGCTTGGCGCAATCGCTCTCAAATGCGATCGCGGAAATTGAGAGCGCTGGTAGCGGGGATTACAAAGCCATTGGCATACATACCTGTGCGGATGGGGGGTTAAATTGTGGTCGCGCTCTCGGTCGCTACCAGTTCATGAGTTATAACCCTTATGCAGTGCAGTTAATTGCTGTCAAGCCTGGAGGTCAAGAGTTTCTCAGTCAAGTGGAGCAAGGGCATCAACCAACAGAGGCTGAACTATTTGAGTTTTTTCCTCCAGCTGACCAAGATAGGGCATTTATGGCTGATATGGCTAACAAAATTCAAGTGACACAAGAGCAAATCGATCCGGCTACAGGACAGCCATTTACGGGCGAACGCCTAATTGAACGAGTGGCTCAAAAGCATTTTGGTGGCGATTACAGCAAAGTTGATGGAAATGGCTCAGATGCCCTCGGTCGCCTCAGTCTCAAAGATTACGGCAAAACCGCTTTAGCTAGTTATCGCAACAGTAATAGCGATAATGGAACGCTGACCTGTTCTCCTAATGTAAATTCTAGCTACATCAGCACTGCTAAAAATACTGAAAATGGGAGGTAGAGTATGACAGATTTATCTAAAACTTCTATTACCTCACCCCATGAGATAAAAGAAATACTGGATACTGAGTTGCATTCAAAAATACACTTTGGGCAAACAGGGGAAGGAAAGGGAGTTTATTCTGACTCCGCCTCCCCTACTCAGTCTCAACCACTGAAGACAACTGCATATCAATTACCAGCACCGACTATGAGGGTACGCTACTGGATTCATTGGTTTCGCATTGGTTTGGGCATCTTTTTGTTGCTGTCAATTCTCATGAGCTTAGGGGGCTGTAGCTTAAATGCGGCAACCGTTACTTGGAACAAAGCTGCTAATGTTCTGCCTGCGACAGTCGTTGAACAGGTGATTGTAGAAAATACAGAGTTGAATTCCAAAGTATCTGCTAAAAATATACTGGCTTGGAGTGTGGAAGGAAAAGACGGCAGGTTCGCAGTTTTCAACTTGAATATGCCTGATGTCTGTGGTGCTTTGGGATGTCTGTATACTGGTTACTGGCTCAGAAAGGACAAACCAATTACTCAGGTAT
>NZ_NOLI01000347.1:0-1678 GCF_002245975.1 Nostoc sp. 'Peltigera membranacea cyanobiont' 213
GTAGTTGTTCACTCTCCCCCATCAAAAAAGGATCAAGAGAGAACGGGGATGGGGGGATGTTTTATACCTTTACGAGCCTGAGTAAGAACTATCGCAATATAACTCCAAGGGTCAACTTTCCTTAGACGACAAGTTTCAACGACACTCAGAACAGAGCAATAAGCTAAACTTCCTTCTGATGTGCGAGTTCCATAGCTAATACGTCGAGCGATTACAGCATGTCGTAAAGCTCTCTCTGCTTCATTATTGGTGGGTGGTAACTGTGGATGATAAAAACACGCAACCACGGCATCCCAATCAGTTAAAATCTCTTTAGCTAAAGCTTTTAACTTGGTATGCTCTGCAACCGTAGCTAATCGGCAGACTCTATAAAGGCGAGCGGGGTGTGAGTCTGATTCATCTTGTTCCCCGTCGCCAGTAGCAAGTGCATGTATCAGTTCCCTGAGTTCTTCTAAAAGCCATTGTCCCAAATCAGCTACTTCCTTATCTAATGCCTGCGTTAAAGCGATCGCTTTGCGGATAAGATGAGCCAAACAATGTTGGCGTTTCGGGTAACTACTGTAAGCCCCATAGCCATCAGTGACTAACCATCCCACAAACGCCTCGCTTATCAAGTGCAATAATTCTTCTTTGCGACGACTACCGATGTGGAAAACCGCGATTGTATTTGTAATTGCTACCCATAACCACCGATATTTTCCTTTCTCATACCAGGGTGTTTCATCAAGGTGGATTATTTCTGCTGATTGTAATTCTTCAATGAGTTCCTCAACTACTGGAGAACAAGCTATTCCCACTTCTCGAATACAACGGTCGATTGTTCCCACCGAAAGCGATACCCCAACCCAATCATTCAATAATTCTTTAATTTTGGGTCGAGACATCCGATATCTGACTGCAAGAGAAGCAATAAACGTTGCCAGCATTGAACCGACAAGTCCATACTCCTGCAAGCATAAATCTCTACTTCTTCCTTCAACTACCGAAACGTACCCGATTTGTGGCTTTGCTTTTGTCTGGTGCCCACAACCGCAAGTTGCTTGATAGTAGTGATGAAGCGTGCATTTTACCTCGATTCCCGAATCTAATTTTTCTAGTTCTAATACGTAATAACCCATGTGTGCTTTGGCTTCTGGGTCTTTTTCTAAGCGACTGTTACATGATGCACAAGTTAGAGGATGATGCGCTACTGTTTGATTTGGAACTAAGGGTGTTGTTCGCCATATTCCCTTGGCTCCTTGTTGCTTTCCCGGCTTTTTTAGAGCAAATCCCTTGCTTTTGGGTTTTTCGCTTTCTTCTGAAACTTGCTTAGGGACTTGCTTTGATTCTGTTTGAGATGCTTGCGACTCTGTTTGTTGTTCTGAGAGTAACGCTAATTTCTCTTTGCTTTTGAATTGATCTGATGATGGGGGTAACGAACTATTGCTTGAGTTTTGCTCTAATTTTTCTAGTTGTTGGACTGCTAGTTGATGAAGATTTCCCGCAACTTCCACCAATTTCTGTTTGTCCAGAGATTGGAAGTAGTCTCGGTTCATTTGTGCTAGGTCTTCTTTACTCAGTCGATTCATTCACCCTTGGCTTCAATTGCACAATTATTTTTTACATTACCATACAATACTCTCCCCTACTTTTACCTACACTGCAAACTCTTGCTGATGGGGGGAGAGTGAAAAACTAC
>NZ_NOLI01000348.1:0-1672 GCF_002245975.1 Nostoc sp. 'Peltigera membranacea cyanobiont' 213
CTAGGGTGTTGACTTTGGGTGTTTTGAGGTGATATTTCTTCATACATAATATATGGCTCAAAATCTCCTCAAAAAATTGGTGGTTAATGAAAAAATTAAAAAGTTCGTCCAGCCGATTAGTTCGTCTGTTTAAACAAAGTCGAGAGAATTGGAAAGAAACGGCACTTGAAAGACTTTCAATTGTTAAGAGCGCTAGAAATAAAAATTAGAGATTTATCTCTTTCACGGGAGAATTGGAAAAAGCGTGCTATGAAAGCAGAAAAAGAATTACGTATCTTTCGCACCAACTCAGATGATGTAAAAAAAAAGGAGAAGAAGCTTACGAAAAAATAGAGGAACTAACAGCTATCGGGCATCATTACAGCATTCAAATAATACAAAAAGCAGTACAACAAACAGTTGATTGTGGAAGTAGCTTACGAGGAGTTGAGAAAAACCTGAAGTTGGACGCATCAGAGTCTGAAATTTCTACTCCAAATTTTAGTAGTATAAGGAATTGGTTAGGACGAATTGGGTTGTACGAGCTTCAAAGAATAAAAGAATATCGAACTGATTGGGTTTTCATTATTGACCTAACAGTAGAACTAGGAAAACAAAAATGCTTGGTGATTTTAGGAGTTTCTCAACAATACCTGGACTCAACCGTTTTTCCAGAAAAGCGAGGACTAAAACACCATGATGTTCAACTCTTAGCCCTAGAAATTATGGACTCTACCAGAGGAGAACTTATCGAACAAAAGCTCTGTGAACTGACTGATATGGTTGGTTGTCCAGTACAAATAATAGCAGATCATGGCAGTGATATCGAAAAAGGAATTAAACTTTACTGTTCAAAAAATCTCTCTGTTATTTATACGTATGATGTAACCCATGCAATGGCTTTATTACTGAAACATGAGTTAGCGACCTCAGAAAAATATCAATCTTTTATCCAAAAATGTAACCAGTGCCGACATCAACTCCAACAAACAGAGTTATCATTTATTTCCCCTCCATCTCAACGCTCTAGCTGTCGTTATTTCAATATTGAAAAGTTAATTAATTGGGCGCAAAAGCTTTTGAATTGTCCCATCGAAACTTTACTAAAATTAGCACCAACTAGTGACCCAGAAAGCCTTAATAAAAAACTAATTATGAAATTTACTTGGTTAAGAGACTATCAAGAGGAACTTGGTATTTGGGAGCAAATGGTTTTGATGACTAGGACAATAGAAGCTCAACTCAAAATCACCGGAATTAACCAACAATCTAGAATTGATTTTGAGAATAAGCAATTTCCAACCTCAACTAATCTTATTTCGGTTTTTCGACATAATATTCTTGAATATATTACAGTTCAAAGTTCCCAAATTCCTCTAGAAAAGACTTTTTTGGTGACTTCCGATATAATTGAATCTATTTTTGGTAAATACAAACATTTTTCTTCTAGATGTCCTTTCAAACAGATAGGTCAGATGATTCTAAATATTTCTTTATGTACTATAAATTTCACTGGTCTGATGGTTAAGGAGGCATTAGAAAATGTTCGCTATCTTGACCTTTTGGCTTGGTCATCTCAAGTTTTTGGTCAGTCCACGCTCTCAAAAAGAAAAATCGTATTTTCAACCTCGGATGACGACACAGAATTTGCATGAACTTTTGTGGACAATTTTCCCACAAAGTCAACACCCTA
>NZ_NOLI01000349.1:0-1669 GCF_002245975.1 Nostoc sp. 'Peltigera membranacea cyanobiont' 213
ATCTCTAAAGCGAAATAAGCGGTTGTTAAGCCGCTAGCAGCAGCCCGAATACCAATATCTAATGCCCATGTGGACTTACCGATGCCGCCGCGACCTCCAACAACGGTCAAAGAACCGAAGGGCATCCCGCCAATTACCGAATCCAAATCGTAGAATCCGGTGGGGACATTCACCTCAATCGCATCTTCACCGTTATTGGCCAATTCAATCTCGGCATAAACATCGGGGATGATGTCAGCCATTAATTTCATCTGACAAGGCATAGTTAATTGGCGCAACTCTAAAAGCTTTTGTTGTCCCATTTCGATGACTGAAGTGGCAGTAGTTTCAGTCAAGGGTGCATCCATCGCGTAGCGTGCCATTTGTAAAGCTGTTTGGATTACCGCTCTCAATTGCGCTTTTTCTCGAATTAACTCTGCTAAGGCATCGATGTTAACTGCTGACACGCAAGAGTTAAGCAAGGACGCAAGTTTATTTCTCCCGCCGACATTATGCAACAAGCCATGAGATTCCAGCCAACTGGTGACAAACAATAAATCCGTTGGCTGCTGAGACTGGTGCAATCTGACTGCGGCTTGGTAAATGTTCTTGTGCGAACTGACGTAAAAATCCTCTGGTTGCAAAATCTTAATCACACGAGCGATCGCTTCCGGGTCAAACAAAATGCCACCGAGTACTACTTCTTCAGCTTCAATCGCCTGGGGTGGTAAGTGGTTAGGCATTGAAACTACGTTATCTGGGGCAAAATCTGGTGAAAACATCACTTTTTCTCCTGCTATGCTATTTTTGAAAATCGAATTCAGAAGTCAGAAGCCAGAATTCAGGAGCCAGAATGAACAAGCAGCAAAATTTATTTCGAGGATGGAAATGGCTTGGTCTAAGCGATGATTCATCCCGCAGCTGCACAAGCTTCAATTCTGAATGCTGACTCCTTACTCCTGAATTCTGTTTTGGTAAATCTCCGCGCTTGTCTAATTTCGGGTAGTACTGCCCTCAACTCATTAGGGGCAGCATGAGCTGTTTGTATGGCTTTTTGTTGGGCAAGGCGTTGAGTTTCGGCACTATGAGCTTGGTGATAACGCTGCACCAGGTTCGTCCATCCCCCTTTGGTTTTCTCCCAGGTGTTGATTACTGCGATCGCATGATCTATTTCCTGTCGTGCCGAGCGTTTCGACTTAGTGGCTAATTCTTGTGCTAGGAAATCCACGACTACCGGGTTGAAGTTCTGGTAGAGGTTATTCAGCTTTCGCTCTCCATTGCGCCAAGGTAAAACCCAGCAATTCCACTTGATTGTTTCTCTGACAAGCAGTGGTAGAGAATCATCACTCATAGCAGTTGGGTCTGTTAGCCAAGCATCAATCAGTTCTTTCACGTTCCGGGCTGTCTTGTAGGGACAGGTTATTTGCAGCTTATTCGATTGTTCGCGTTTCTCGAACGACCCCCCCGCAATAGTTGATCCTCTTGAGGGATTATCGGTTTGTTGCGAAGACTCGGATTTTTTTAACAACGAAGTGGGTTGTTGTGGGGTTGGTTCTTCTGGGGTTGATTTTTTTAAGCTTGGTTTTTCTGGAATTGGTTCTTCAAGTTCAATTTCTTCCGTTGCTAAATCAAGTTCTTCTTTTTCACACACACTTTCATGGGTGGGGGGCGCGGGTGGCGAAGCCAGGGG
>NZ_NOLI01000035.1:0-58486 GCF_002245975.1 Nostoc sp. 'Peltigera membranacea cyanobiont' 213
CGCCCGTAGTCAAAGGCGGGCAAGATGCCCACCCCACAAGAGTTATGAGTTTTATTTTGTTAAAACTCTCCGGCTAAGGCTGCAACACACCGTTCGCAAATTAAGGGATGTTCTGCTGATTCTCCCACATGGGTAGAGTAGTTCCAACAGCGATCGCATTTTTCACCATCTGCGTTCACTATCCCAATTCCCCAGTCTTCCGTTTGCGCTGTATATTTTAATCCTTGCAATCCTTCAGCAGAATCTAATAATTCCACCTGGGAAGTCAGCAATAGATACCGCAGTTCGTCAATCCCGTTACCCTTCACCGGGTTAAAGGCTTTGACAGCATCGCCTAACTGTTTGTGGGGTATATGAATCAAAGCTTTCGCTTCCAGTGAAGAACCAATGAGTTTTTCTATTCTGGCTTGTTCTAACACCTTATTAACATCGGTGCGAAGTTGTCGCAGTGTTTCCCAAAATTCCGCTAAATCTGGATTACGCCATTTTTCTTCAATCTGCACCCAACCAGCCTCAAACACAGATTTGTAAGGTGTTTTATAGGGGAGATATTGCCAGATATCCTCGGCAGTGTGGGATAATACTGGTGCGATCGCTCGTGCTAAATTATCTAAAGCTATTTTCAGCACCGTTTGACAACTGCGACGGCGGAAAGCATCCTTTGCACTGATGTATAACCTATCTTTGGCAACATCTAAATAAAAGTTGGATAAATCCACCACGCAGAAATTCTGCACTGTTTGGAAAAAGCGGAAGAATTGAAAACTCTCAAAGGCTTCGGTTACTTCCTCAAATACCTCAGTGATGCGGTGCAGCATATAACGGTCAAGTTCTGGCAATTCCTCGAAGGGAACTGTATCTTTTTCTGGGTCAAAATCATCTAAGCTACCCAGCAAAAACCGCGCCGTATTGCGAATCTTGCCTCTAACATCATTCATCTGCTTGATGATGTTTTTGCCAATGCGGACATCGCCGGAGTAATCTACCGATGATACCCACAATCTCAAGACATCTGCACCGTAAGCCGGTTCTACTTTTTGATTTTTACCACCTTCAATGATTGTATTTGGGTCAACCACATTTCCTTCAGACTTGCTCATCTTCCGGCCTTGTTCGTCTAAAGCGAAGCCGTGAGTTAGCACAGTTTTGTAAGGCGCAACGTCATTTACCGCTACACTGGTGAGCAAGCTTGACTGAAACCAACCGCGATGTTGGTCGGAACCTTCCAAATATATATCAGCAGGGTAGCGTAACTCTGGACGCTGTTGGACGACAGATGCCCAAGATGAACCAGAATCAAACCATACATCCATTGTGTCTGTACCTCTGCGGTAAGACTTACCATTATTACGATAAGATTCTGGTAATAATTCCTCAACGGATAATTCCCACCAAGCATCAGAACCTTTTTCAGCGATAATTTTTTGGGCGTGGTTGATAACTTCCTCATTCAGCAGTGCTTCTCCCGTGGCTTCGTCGTAGAAAACGGGAATGGGTACACCCCAAGCACGTTGACGAGAAATACACCAATCGGAACGTTCCGCCACCATCGGCGTGATGCGATTTTCACCTTGGGCTGGAATCCATTTTACCGTGGCGATCGCCTTTAGTGCTTCTTCCCTAAATCCTTCCACAGAAGCAAACCACTGTTCAGTGGCGCGGAAAATTGTCGGCTTCTTCGTCCGCCAATCATAAGGATACTTGTGAGGATATGCTTCTTCTTTCAACAAGGAACCAGCCGCATTTAAAGCATCAATCACCGCCTGATTCCCATCACCCAGCACATTCAACCCCGCAAATTCTCCCGCTTCTTCAGTAAAATTGCCGTTGTCATCCACTGGCGCAAGGATGGGTAAACCGTAACGCTGACCAACAATGTAATCTTCTTGACCATGACCGGGGGCAGTATGTACTAACCCAGTACCCGATTCAGTAGTAATGTAATCACCGCCGACGACAATCGGACTTTCGCGGTTATATAGAGGATGACGATAAGTAGTATGTTCTAAGTCATTCCCCTTAAATGTGGCTTTGACAGTTAACTTAACTCCCAATGTTGAAGATAAACGTTCGACTAAATCAGCAGCAACAATGAGATAGCGGAACCTCACCCCCTCAGTGCCCCTCTCCGAAGCCACTTCTTCATTCTCCCTCCCTGCTTGCGGGGAGGGGGTTGGGGGGTGGGGTTCCACTTCCACCACTGCATAATTCAAATCTGCATTTACCGCCACAGCCAAATTCCCTGGAATTGTCCAAGGTGTAGTCGTCCAGATAGCCACACCCAAATCTGACTGATATTCCGCCAACAGTGGTTTTACAGCTTCCGCCAAACTTGTGATTGCAAAAGCTGCATAGATACTGCGGGAAACGTGCCCTTCAGGATATTCCAACTCAGCTTCAGCTAAAGCGGTTTTAGAACTAGGACTCCAGTGAACCGGTTTCAAACCGCGATAGATGTAGCCTTTTAAGAACATTTGACCAAACACGCCAATTTGAGCCGCTTCATATTCCGGCTTCAGAGTTAGATAAGGGTTTTCCCAATCACCCCAAATACCATAGCGTTTAAAATTATTGCGCTGGTCGTTTACCGTAGCTAAACCAAATTCTTTCGCTTTTTGGCGTAGTTGTAAAGGCGTTAAATTTTGCCGTTCTGCTGACTTCATGTTCTGCAAAACTTTTAACTCAATCGGTAAACCGTGACAATCCCAACCAGGAACGTAGCGAACTTTACGCCCTTGTAACATTTGGTAGCGATTAATAATATCTTTGAGAATTTTATTTAAGGCATGACCAATATGGAGTGAGCCATTAGCGTAGGGAGGCCCATCGTGCAGTATAAATAATTCGCCGGGGTTATTTTCAAAGAGGCGATCGTAAATTTTATTTTCTTCCCAAAATTTTTGGATTTCCGGCTCGCGCTTGATAGCGTTTGCCCGCATCTCAAAGTTAGTCTTGGGTAGGTTTACAGTATCTTTGTAACTTCCTGATTCGGTCACAGTCTCATGCCTAAAATTAGGTGTGCAGGTTTTATCAATTATAGAAGATGGCATGGAAACCAAAATTTGCTTTTTGAAGGCGAGTTTGATAAACCTCTCCCTAAGGACTTCCAACAAATAAATTACCCAATCTTGTAGGGTGGGCAACATGAGCGCCCATATACAAAGGCGCTCATGTTGCCCACCCCACAAGAAGTAGTTGAGTATTTTTTTATTTGAAAGTCCCCTACCTGAAATTTTCGATAAAAAGGAGGCGGCATTATATTTATCGATTCGTCAGCACCAATCGATAAATATCCGGCAAATAAGTCGAAATTGGGCAGAACAGATGGGCTATTATTGGTTTTTGGAGAATGAAAACGTAACACCATCAGAACTAGTACGTAGCCTTCAGGCTAAAAAAGTAATCAAGCAAACACGGTCTAACGCACTCTACGTATATTTTAAAAATTAAAGATGAATCCTATAGATATTTGCTGCATGAATATTTTTCACCAAGCAGCATGGAAATATGGGAATATATACTCCCATGTTTTCAGCATAGTTTATCTAGATGGAGATTTCATGGATGTCGATCGCTTCTTCTGCTAAATCTATTGATGACAATCTCAAGAATGTTGTAGACGAAATTGAAGCGCAAAGCTCTAGCTTATCAGTTTTTGCAGCCCGTCAATTTCGTTATAGTTTGCGTCAAACTCTTGTAGAAGTCAATATCAAGGAACCCCGTCAGTTTAACGTACTTGAAGAATTTATTATCCGTGCTGCTATTGAATTTCAACCTCCGCCAACAGAGGATGAATTAGCCTCTATACTTGGGCTTGATTCTGTATTTATTAAAACTACTACTGCAACTCTTCGTTCATTACAAACTCTATCAGCAACATCGCCAATCGCAGTTACTCCAGAAGGTCGCTCATTTTATGAAAAAGGCTCTGTCCCACAGCCGCCATATCCCGTACAGCTTAATGCTATTTCAGATCCTTTAGACAACAAGATAACTTTTCAATCTGAATCATTAAACGACACAGTTAGCAACCTACCTGATTTAGCAGATTTTATAAATCTTGATAATCTAATTACTGATATTTCTTCATTACCTCTTGAGCAAATCCAAACAGGTATTCAAGATTCAGGTTTAGCCCTTCATCTACCAGAAGAGGGAAAAATAGTCGCTGACTTTAAGGTAGTAGCTTCGACTCAAAAAATTTGGAAAAAGATATCGATTTTCGTTATCTTTGATGCCATTGAAGATAAATTTAGCATCCAAATAAGAAATGGAAAGCAAATTTTAGAGTCAGCATCAAATTTATTAGAACTACTATATACTGAAGGGAAAATATCTTTGGAAGCACTATGTAAATTGTCAACTGAAACCATCAATTTGGAACGTGAAGCTATTCTCAACCAAGAAAATCCTGAAATAGAAGCTACACTCGAAAAGATTCGTCCAAAGACACTAAAATCTACTACAAAAACCAGTGTAGAAATAAGTAGTAATCCAGCAAAAGGTGAAAGTAAAACCCTTTAGAGGATATTTGAAAAGTCCTCTTGCGATTATATCTGTCAACTCGCCCCTACTGCTTGTAAGAAATGCAGGCTTTGTCTGTAACCCCAATTTGCGATCGCTAAACCTAAATCAGCTTGTTGAATCTACTGAAATCAAAAAGTCAAAGCTGCTTTTGAGTAAGCAAACTGGGGTTTGAGAAAGCAAAAGCTTATTTGACTTGCGGAAAACACCAAAACGAGAAAGTCAAAGCTGCTTTTAAGAAAGCAAAAGCTTATTTGACTTGCGGAAAACACCAAAATGAGTAAGCAAAAGCTGCTTTTGAGTAAGTCAAAGCTTATTTGACTTGCGGAAAACACCAAAATGAGAAAGTCAAAGCTGCTTTTGAGTAAGTCAAAGCAGCTTTGGAATAAGTAATTGCGGATTTCACTTATTAAATTTAAGCACAATATGAAGTTTGGATAAAAATATTGAAAAAGTTACTAATAAATGCTTATGACTTTCATTAAAATTATCTGCAAGTCATTGGCTACGCTAGCATCGGCGATTGGAGTCCATTATTACTAACCGGCAATCCTGACGAGGTAATGAGTATTTTAATCCGTCAGATTTTAATGCAATAAGCAGTTGAGAAAAATAAAATCCCCGGCTTTTTAGAAAAGTCGGGATTTTTTTTTGGCGCAATAGCTTATAAAGTTTGCACTAATTCCGATTTAGAGCGATCGGTACGCCGCAACCCTCGTCGGAGCAATCGAGTCGAAATTTCTATTAATTCCACTTCTAAATGATAGTCGAACTTGCAACTGACCAAATTTTTTCTATTTTTACTTTATAAATAACCTTTTCGGATATTGGCTTAATTGATTGAAATTAACTGCGGGATAATATCCCACTAATCATTGCAGGTTAGAGGCAAATGTTGGATAATATTCTCTGGAAAATTTGAGGTATTGCTTGTTGCTCATACCTATAGACTAATTGTAAATATCTATATATCTAACAAATTACCTCTTCCCCAAGCAAGATTTAAAAATTATTTATTTTTTATAACTAAAATATGCCTTTTGTTAGAAGGATAATGACATTATTATTGTTAATGTTTATTTGTAGTCAAAAAGCAATCTAATTGGCATGATAAATTTGATTTCTAAGACCATTGGTAATATCGATTCCCTCCTTAAAGGATTTCAGGTAAAACGTTTTTTGGCTGTTGTCCTAGTTGGCTTTTTAGTGCTGACAACGAATGTTACTTCTGGGCAGAATGACAAAGGCTTAAAAGAGAGAGTTCGCGAACAGATACAGCAAAATGATGCTCAAAGACCGAAAACAACAGGGCAGTGGAATAAAGAAGCTCGTGAAACAGAAGGTTCTCTTGGTAAACGACTAGAAAAGATTGGAGGGGAGTCAGCAGAAGCCCTTAAAGAATTTGGTTCTGGGTACGTAAAGGGCGCTCAAAAAACTGCTAGCGATGTAGGGGATAGTGCAGCACAGACAGGCAGAAATATTTCTAACCAAATCGGACGCTAAATGCGTTTCAATGTTCTATTGGCAGCAAGTGACAATAACTTTTTGCCAATAAATAAGCAACAATAGAGAGGCTAGGATCTAAGGGACTTCCAACTAATAAAAATATCCCATCCCTGCGGGACGCTACGCGAACGTATTTAGGGTAGGGGAGCAAGGGGAAAGAAAATCATTTTGATTCGGTGAAATTGGGATAATTTATTTTTTGGAGTTCCCTAATTACCGAAATTTCATTAGCATCGGTAAGCACATTACCCATACTAATGAAAGATTGTAGCGTTTTCGAGTTACATAAAGTATAGGTTTTTAGTAGGGGCGCACAGCTAGTTGTGCGCCCCTACTGCGTGTTGCATCTAAAAGAGAATTGCTAATTTTGATAAGGGACTTCCAAATAAAAAAATATCCCAAATTTTCTTGTGGGACGGGCAAGATGCCCGTCCCCAATATTAGGACGGGCAAGATGCCCATCCCACAAATGAATAATTTATTTCTTGGAAAGCCCTAAGCGTAGGTGTAGATATCGCTTCCACCTTGTTGGATGCAAAATCCAGATTAATACAGGTTAAAAATAACTTTAAGTAATACCTTATTAAGTTAGCAATAAATAAAGTTAACTATTAAAGCTTGTCATTTGTTATTTACAAGTAGTGAAATCGGCTGATGCAGCTTTCACTAGTGGCAGGAAAAGTGACAATCAATACAGTTATGTTAGCTATGTTTATTTATACCCACCTATCTGAACGCCATTTAGCAATAATGTATTATTTATCACAATAAAATCGTTGATTTCAGAACAGGTAAGTAACTGTTGAATAACTGTTTTAAAACATGAAACAATGAGGAGATAGCTAAGACAGTAAAGAAAAAAGCACGTAGATAATTAGCGATATGAAGCAATCTAAGAGTAATCGGAAACGCGGACTTGTCCTAACGATCGCTGGGCTAAAGCGTTTACAAGCAGCGATTTTGGCAATGGAGAAGGTTCAAAACAATGGCAATCACTTCACTCTAGAAGATTTAGGCGATCGCATGAATGTTTCCACCAAAACCCTAAACCGATTATGGTCGTTGAATACAGGCGTGGATCAAAAAACCCTGAAATTGTGCTTTACCGCCTTTAATCTAGAATTATACAGGGAAGACTATGCAATTTTGAGTGAGCCGAATAATACTGAAAGCTCTCGAACTTTCTCACTGAGTTTAGATACACAAGAGAAAAGAATGCCTCAGTTTTTATCCTCGGATCTATTTGTCACTCAGTATCACAATCAACTCGAAAATCTTTGGTCATACCCAGACGGCCCCGTACCTCTAGATTCGCCGTTTTATGTCGAACGTTCTCCCATTGAGGAACTAGTTTATCGAGAAATAATTCAACCAGGCTGTGTAATCCGAATTCGAGCGCCAAGAGAGATGGGTAAAAGTTCTCTTGTGCTGCGGCTGTTAGCCTTTGCCCAAATGCAAGGTTATCGCCCGGTAAACCTAAATTGTAAGCAAATTGAGACGAACTGTCTGACTAACTTAAACAAGCTTTTGCGTTCTTTTTGCTGGCAAATTGCAATAGCACTAGGCATAGAACCCAAGCTAGATGACAACTGGGATGAGGAAATCGGCTGTAAGTTGAGTTGCAGTTTATACTTGCAATCTTATTTGCTCAAGCAGAGTCAAAGTCCAGTGGTTTTAGTGTTAAATGAGGTTGACCGCTTTTTTGAATATCCTGAAATTGCTCAAGAGTTCTTTGGCTTGTTGCGTTCTTGGTATGAAGACGCACGACAAGATACCCAATTACACAAACTAAGGCTAGTGGTTGTTTACTCTACAGAAGTGTACGTCTCTCTGGATATCAACCGTTCCCCATTTAATATCGGACTACCGATTCATCTGCCAGAATTTACTAAGCATCAAGTCGAATATTTAGCCCAACGGCATGGGCTTGACTGGACTTCTGGTAACGAGACTACGCAACTGATGTCTCTGGTGGGGGGACATCCAGCCCTAATTCGCATTGCTCTGTATTATCTCTGCTGTCAAAAAATTACTTTAGAAGAACTGGTACAGGAAGCGATCGCTAACGGTGGTATCTACCGTTATCATTTATGGCGACACTGGGCAATCTTGCAAGAAAATTCCAGTTTGGTAAGAGCATATATTGAAGTTGTGGGCGCAAAGCAAAGCATTTCTCTCAATCCCATTGATGCTCATAAGCTCGAAAGCTTGGGGCTGATAACTTATGAAGGCGATCGCATTCTACCGCGTTGCCAACTCTACCGTGCTTACTTTAAAAAACAACTAGGCGTTGCTGAATTTGAATACAAATCATTGCAGAAACGTGCTTGAAAAAACTCTCAGGTACTTTTTCTCTCACATCTCTATGCTGATTAAAACTCTGGGCAGAGAATTCCTTTGCCCAGAGTTTTGGCGAACGTCAATCTTACTTTTCCTTTAGGAGTGCCAATTTCGATATTTACAACCAAAAAGAATTAACTATTTGACCAATAAAGCTGATAATCCTCGATAAAAAATGTTCCATTATTGGAAGACGTTTTGAAAAAGAAGTAATAATCTCCTGGTTCCCAAATACTAAATTCCTGCTCTTGTTCTTGAGCAGTAGCTGTCGAACCACCGTTGGGGATAGTCATGCTAGCAGTTTGTGTTCCGTTCTGCGCTCTCATCAGAAAAACTTCCAACAGGGAAAAACCCTGTAGTTCGGCAGAATAACGAATTTTGAAACGGATTTTTCCTCCATCTCGGAGAGTCTTTTGAACCGAAAAATTTTCAGTTTGAATGGGATTTCCAGACAGTTTAATGCCCTGGTCTTGCGTTAATATATGTATATGCTTTTGATCTACTGAACTCATTAATTTTCCTCCTCAAAAGTAATAGGGTCTATTGAGTGAGATAGTTACATTCTTGACAAATGTATTTTGGTAAGAATTCAGTTCGGGCTAAAGACCCCGCTATCACTAACAGGAATCAGAAGTCAGAATTTAGAAAGAGTCTAATATGATTGGTAAGTAAGTGGATCAAATTAAATATAGAATCTCACCTTGTCTCCGGCTTCCCTCTCCTTAGTAAAGAGAGGGATTGTGGATGAGGTTCGATCTTATATTTAATTACGCCTACCTACTTGTATGTGATTAATCAAGTTTTATTTTGATTCTCTAATTATTCTGATTTCTGAATTCTTACTATCCCGTTTGTATTTTCCCGTCATTGCCAAGAAAATGCAATGACAGATAAGACAGTTAAGACAGTTAAGAAAATACTTAAAAAATTGATTGCAAAAAAAAATAATCTAGACTTAATGGTTCACTATAGCAATCCAATTTTACGTTTGAAAAAATCAGTCCATTACCCAATTTGAATCTCGTTTCATTAGGGATTTACAAGAAATAAACGAACCACTCCAGACGCAGAGAAGCCAGTGTGCCCTTGCGGTTGCCCGACTTGTAGCAACTGGCACGACACGGAGAGAGGATAAATAGAGAGAACTTTTATATCAGTTTTGGGATATTTTTATTTGGAAGTCCCTAGATTGGAGACGATAGACTTTTTATAAGAGTAATTTTTACAAAAACTCGAATTTCCCAACATTTCAAAGCAGGTATGGGGCAATGGTGCGATTAAAACCGTGGCAGTGGGTCGTCTTAGCAATCCCGATCGCGTTTATCATTATTTTCTTACTGGTATCTGCCGGTTCACAAATTCACGCCTGGGGTATTAGTTGGATTTGGGCTGTATTCACCCTTTTATTCGTTGGTTGGCGTTGGTTGTTGGTTAAATGGACTCAACCTGCTGTTAACCAAGTGGAAGCTGTATTAGCTCAAGTCCAAGAAGAATTAGAATCGGCAGCAGAGGATACAGTCAGAACATCAGCCGGAAGTGATGTGACAAAGCTTACAGAAAGCGCACTCCAAGAGATTCTGCAAGCAGCACAAGGCGATCGCCCGATTTGGGAAGACTGGCCAACTTTTTGGACGCGATGCCAGGATTTAGTTGTAGCGATCGCTCATATCTATAATCCTCAAATTCAATATCCTCTGCTGAATATTTACGTCCCCCAGGCTTACGGGCTGATTCGCGGAACGGTGGATGACATGGATCGGTGGATGCAAAAGTTATCCCCTGTCCTCAATCAGGTAACGGTTGGACAAGCATACCAAGGATATGAAGTCTACCGGAAGTTAGAGCCATCGGCTCGGAAATTTTGGAAAGCTTGGAATTGGGCACAGTGGATCTTAAATCCGGTGGCGGCGGTGGCAAAACAAGCCAGTCAGGGTTCTAGTAACCAGGCAACTCAGCAATTATTGGGGAATTTGAGTCAGTTATTCCGGGAAGCTGCCTTGAGAAACTTATGTCGGCAGGCGATCGCACTCTACGGACGTAGTACATTACCAGTTTCAGCAACTGTAGTATCCACGACTTTACCCAAGGCAAAAACCCAAACACTCAAAGAAATCTTGACTCAAGCTCAACCAGCCGAGGCAGTTGAGCAAAAACCTGTAAATATTCTCCTAGTGGGACGCACAGGTTCAGGCAAAAGTAGCCTGATTAACACGCTATTTCAGTCCGATCTCGCAGCCGTTGATGTTTTGCCCAGTACCGATCGCATTCAGAATTATCAATGGCAGACTCAAGGTGGGGAAACCCTGACGCTTTGGGATACGCCTGGTTACGAACAAGTCAACCGTGCCGATCTAAGAGACTTGGTGCTTGATTATGCCATCAATGCAGATTTACTGTTGTTAGTTACCCCTGCCCTCGATCCTGCGTTGCAAATGGATGTAGACTTTTTGCAAGATATAAAAGCAGAAGTTGCAGATTTACCAGCGATCGCGATCGTCACTCAAGTAGATCGGCTGCGTCCCATCCGCGAATGGCAACCGCCTTATAATTGGGAATGGGGCGATCGTTCAAAAGAAATTGCCATTCGAGAAGCTACTGAGTATCGCGCCAAATTGCTGGGAAACTTCTGTAATTTAGTTCTACCATTGGTTACAGGTGACAGCAAAACAAATCGAGTTGCTTGGGGAGTAGAGGCGCTATCGCTGGGATTAGTAGATGCGATCGCGCCTACCAAGCAACTCCGTCTCACCCGCTTTTTGCGTAACCTTGAAGTCCGCACTGTCGCTGCGGCCAAAATCATCGACCACTACACCTTCCAGATGGCGACAACACAAGGACTAACGGCATTGCTCAAAAGTCCCGTCCTCCAGTTTGTTTCTACGCTATCAACTGGATCTCCAGCCTTAGCATATATGCTGGCAGAGCAAATTCCTGTGGAACAGTTGCCGATTGTGATTGGCAAACTTCAAATGGCTTATGAGCTTTTCTCGCTCTTGAGTACAGCTAACTCTAACCCGCTCAACTTTGAATTGCTATCCCTCTGGCCGCTAATGCTGGAAAATTCTACTTCACCCGATCGCAATGCCTGGGCATTTGGTCACGCCCTAGTGGAGTACTGGACTCAGAATTTAACAGTTCAACAACTCCGCAATCGATTTGAGTATTATCTATCGATTGCCAAATAATTTGTTTGCGTTGAGGAATTAATGTCGGCATCTTCAATTTTGCTACGCCTAAATAGCGAGTTTAGTAGCTAGGTTGACTCAATCTGAATTAAACACCAAAAATTGCATTAGCCCATAGGATCGATGCAGAATATTTACTTAGGGAAAGAAAAATATTTATACGCCAAAAACAGGAGAAAAAATGCGGTAATATCTCTTATCTCTTAACATCAAAGTTAAGATTACGATTAGAATAGGTGTCTGCTGAAACCTACCCGCTTTACCTGATTTTTTACACGACAGGCCTTTTGTTCGGAGTTATTTATGAAAAATATATTACAAAGCTCCATATCTCAAGAACAGAATTTACATCAGGGCTATAGTATTTCGTCTTATAATCGGCTGCTTTTGGTCGTGAAAGATTTGGCTTGTGTAAGGACAATTGAGGAAATTATTGAGATTGTGCGTTTGGCTGCGAGGGATCTCACTAATGCTGATGGAGTAACCTTTGTATTGCGGGATGGTGAATGTTGCCACTATGTTGATGAAAACGCCATCGGGCCACTTTGGAAAGGTATGCGTTTTCCCCTCAAGTCTTGCATTTCTGGTTGGGCAATGCTCAATAAACAAGCAGCCGTGATTGAGGACATTTACCAGGATGCTCGAATTCCTATTGATGCATATAAAGTTACTTTTGTCAAAAGTTTGGTGATGGTTCCCATCCGAATTGCCGAACCATTGGGTGCGATCGGAGCCTACTGGAGTACACCACACCTAGCCACACGTGAAGAAATAGAACTGCTTGAGATTTTGACCGACACTACAGCAGTGGCGATCGCGAACGTTCAACTTTTCCAGAAACTTACCAATCAAAACGCCCTGAAAGACAAATTCATTGCGATGCTAGCTCACGAATTGAGGAATCCTGTTGCCCCCATCTCAAACGGAGTTCAGCTTCTCAAATTGAAGCTAGGCGAGACTGGTGCAGTCGGAGAAACAGTTTTAATGATGCAGCACCAGATTAAGCACCTCTCGAAATTGATTGATGAGTTACTTGATGTATCGTCCATCACCTATGGGAAGATTTCATTAAACCTTGAGAAGGTTAATCTAGTAGATTTGGTTCACCAGAGTATCAATGACCATACACAAGCAATAAAGAGATCGAATCTTACTGTAGTAAAAGACTTGCCAAATACGCCTGTGTGGGCTTATGTTGACCCCACCCGCTTCTTCCAAATCTTTGGAAACCTGCTTGATAACGCTTTAAAGTTCTCAAAGCCAGATGGGACAATTTGGGTGGATCTTTCATTTATTCCCGGTGAGAATGGCTCAGGTAGTGTAGCGACTTTATCTGTAAGAGACTCAGGCATAGGGATAGACCCGACAATCTTATCAGAACTATTCGAGCCATTTACTCAGGGCGATCGCAGTTTAGACCGTTCGAGGGGCGGGCTAGGCTTGGGACTCTCGGTAGTAAAAAGTCTTGTGGAACTTCATGGTGGCAATGTTGAAGCCTCAAGTAGAGGGATCGATTTGGGAGCGGAATTCAAAGTTACTCTCCCTGTATGCGAAGAGATTAAAACCTTAGACAACGACTTGGAGATTACAGAAGCGGCTAAAAAATCGTTGAAGATTTTAGTTATTGAAGATAATGACGATTCAGCCTTCTCATTAAAAGCAGTGCTTGAATACTTTGGACATGAAGTTACTATTGCCAGAAATGGAATTTTAGGGGTACAAACGGCAAGAGAGTTTGAGCCTCATATAATTATTTGTGACATTGGACTTCCCGAAATGGATGGATTCGCCGTTGCAGAGGAACTGAGTAAAGACTCCAAATTTACTGATTCAATTATGATTGCACTTACCGGCTACGGTAGCCAGGAGGATAAGCAGCTTGCACTTCAGTCTGGTTTTAAATGCCACTTGACCAAGCCTGTGGACTTTGACATCCTTACGGCAGAAATCGATCGATACTTTCTCGCGAGTGCGTAAGCGTAGATAGTCCTAGACATCGCTTTTATCCCATTAAATCATCAGTTGCAGCCTCACCAGGATAAAAGCGATCGCTCAGAATTTCCTCAAAAGCATATAAACATTCATTAGGAAAATTTGAGAGTGGCAAATTTGTTTCTCCCGACGCTAAATCCCTGCCGTTTTGAAATGAATCCTGAATTACTTCTTCAAGGTAAGGTTTTAGGCTAGGATTCTCACTCAACAACTTGAGAATTTCTCGTCGTTGTACTCTAATTGTTGCTAACCAACTACGACTTCGTTGCTTTGGTTGATATTCCCATTTGAGCAAATGTCCGATTAATATACTAAGACGATTTCTCAATTCTTGACGTTCCTTTCTTCCCAAAGATTCAATTTCCTCAATTAAATTAGGTAGGTCAAGTTGATTCCATTGACGATGACGCAGAAGGTCAGCCTGTTGTTGAGTCCAACTGTAGAAGTCTGCTTCATAGAAGTTTTGCATCAGTTCTTTTGCCGATTTTGCGGTTTTTAGTGTCTACATAATTTAAAAATTCATAATTCATAATTATATTTCCGATAAAGATTTAAATCTTATTTGAAACAGGACTGTCTGCATAAGCATCCGGTACAAACCCATTATAATTACGAATTAAGAATTACGAATTAAAAAGTCACCACACTCCGAATTGATTCACCTTTGTGCATCAATTCAAAAGCATCATTAATTTGCTCAATGGGCATTACATGAGTAATCAAATCATCAATATTTATCTTACCTTCCATATACCAATCAACAATTTTCGGCACATCTGTACGTCCTCTAGCGCCCCCAAATGCTGAACCTTTCCAAACGCGCCCAGTTACTAATTGAAAAGGACGAGTACTGATTTCCTGTCCAGCACCAGCAACACCAATAACCACACTAACGCCCCAACCTTTATGGCAGCATTCTAATGCTTGGCGCATAATTTTTACATTACCGATACATTCAAAACTGTAATCAGCACCGCCTTTAGTTAAATCAACCAGATAGGGAACTAAATCGCCCTCTACTTCTTTGGGATTAACAAAGTGCGTCATGCCAAACTTTTCGGCCATTGCGCGTTTGCTGGGATTAATATCCACCCCAACAATCATATTCGCCCCAACCATCCGCGCCCCTTGGATGACATTTAAACCAATACCACCCAAGCCAAAAACTACAACATTTGCTCCCGGTTCCACTTTGGCAGTATTGATAACTGCACCAATACCAGTAGTCACGCCACAGCCAATGTAACAAACCTTATCAAAGGGGGCATCTTCCCGAATTTTTGCCAGGGCGATTTCCGGCAGCACCGTATAGTTGGCAAAAGTGGATGTACCCATATAATGATGAATCATCTGCCCATCGATGCTGAAACGACTCGTACCATTGGGCATGACACCGCGTGCTTGAGTTAGACGAATAGCTTGACAGAGATTAGTTTTGAAACTCAAACAATATTCGCACTGACGGCATTCGGGAGTGTATAGGGGAATTACACGATCCCCTGGTTTGAGACTAGTGACACCAGCGCCTACTTCCACTACCACGCCAGCACCTTCATGTCCCAAAATTGCCGGAAACAAACCTTCAGGATCGTCACCAGATAGGGTAAAAGCATCGGTATGGCAAACCCCACTGGCTTTTACCTCAACTAACACTTCCCCAGCTTGTGGCCCCGCTAGTTGAACGGTTTCAATTGTTAATGGCTTACCTGCACCGTAAGCTACTGCTGCTTTAACTTGCAACGTCAGCCCCTCCTATATATTTATTTGACGTTCTCCCTAGTGCTGAAACACGAGGATTATTTCACTTGCACACATTGAGCGCATGATACACTTTTGTATCACTTCATCCCATTTAATCAGGACGATCGCCGCTATTAACCATAAATATCACTCTGTTAAAATTTCATTCTCTAGCTAGATTAGTAAAAGTTGGCAACAGCTGTTTTAGCAACGATGTAAACTTGATGTCAGCAGCAACCCCCAAATATTTTGTCCACCCTTCGATTAATACATTTTGTCACAGCTTATGAACCCTGCCCTAACTCAAATTGGCGCTCAAATGTCCAACCTGACTGGCGTAAGAGCAATCATGAAGGATATTATCGAGACTTTACGAGGGGGTGCAGGGCAGCAGTTTATTAATTTGAGTGCTGGTAATCCGTTGATTTTGCCAGAAGTAGAGCAGTTATGGCGAGATTGTACCGCACAGCTTTTAGCTAGCCCAGAATATGGTGAGGTAGTTTGTCGCTACGGCTCAAGTCAGGGTTATGCACCATTAATTGAAGCGATCGCTAAGGATTTTAACAAACGCTACGGGTTAAACTTAAGCGATCGCAATATTCTTATCACCCCCGGTAGTCAAAGTCTCTACTTCTACGCTGTTAATAGCTTCGGTGGCTACACCCCTAGCGGCGAGTTAAAACAAATCGTTTTACCCCTCAGTCCTGACTACACAGGTTATGGCGGCATCTGCTTAGTTCCAAAAGCCTTAACTGCCTACAAACCAACTCTTGATATTGATGCAGCCGCCCATAGATTTAAATATCGCCCCGACTTCAGCCAACTGTCGATTACAGAAAATACAGGTTGTGTCCTCTTCTCTCGCCCCTGTAATCCTACTGGCAATGTCCTCACTGATGATGAGGTGAAGAAAATTGCTGCCCTGGCTGCGCCTTATAATTTGCCTGTGTTAATTGACTCGGCTTATGCGCCTCCCTTCCCAGCATTGAACTTTACCGAAATGACACCAGTGTTTGGTGATAATATCTTACACTGCATGAGTTTATCGAAAGCAGGATTACCAGGAGAAAGGCTTGGGATTGCTATTGGGGATGAAAAGTGGATTGAGGTGCTGGAGTGTTTCCAAGCAAATATGAGCCTCCATTCTTCACGTTACGGCCAAGCGATCGCAGCTTATGCAATCAACTCTGGCGCTTTAGTGGAAATTTCTCACACCGTCATCCGTCCTTTTTACCAGAATAAATTTACCGTTTTAGAAACTAGCTTAGAACAAGCGATGCCCAAGGATTTACCTTGGTTCCTCCATCGTGGTGAAGGAGCAATTTTTGCTTGGTTGTGGTTAGAGGATTTACCCATCAGTGACTGGGAATTTTACCAACAATTAAAGCAAGTTGGTGTGATTATTGTTCCTGGAAGTACCTTCTTCCCTGGTTTAGAGGAAGAATGGGCGCACAAGCACCAATGTTTCCGCATCAGCCTCACAGGTACGGATGAAGAGATAGCCACTGCTATGGAACGTTTAGCAAAAGTGGCTGAAGAAGCTTATAAAGGTGCGGCGGTGACTGCCTAATAGGGAAAATATAAATGAAACACGAAGAAGCTAATAAAGAAATAGGGAGCAAAAGCACAGATGCACAGAAAAGCAGGGGAGGAAGAGGGAAATCAAAAAGATCCAATCCCCAGGCCCCAATCCCCAGCCTCCAATCCCCAGCCCCCAGTCCCCAATCTCGATAATTGGCTAGAAATTGGTAAGATTGTTTCTCCTCAAGGATTATCTGGGGAATTACGGGTTTATCCTGTATCTGATTTCCCTGAAAGATTTGAGGTGCCGGGAAAACGTTGGTTGTTGCGTTCAGGTGACACAGAACCACAACCAATCGAATTATTGACGGGACGTTATATCAGTAACAAAAACTTGTATGTAATCAGATTAGCCGGTGTGGAAACTTGCGATCGAGCCGAGGCGTTGCGCGGTTGTAAGTTAATGGTACCAGCTAGCGATCGCCCCCAATTAGACGAAGATGAATATCATGTCCTTGATTTGATTGGCTTGGAAGTCTTCATGCAAGCATCTGGCGAACTCGTTGGTACTGTGGTAGATATCATCCCCGCCGGCAATGATTTACTAGAAGTAAAGTTCCACCCATCTTTTGCCACTGACAAAGGACAAATGACAAATGACAAAAAACAAAAGACTGTTTTGATTCCATTTGTGGAAGCGATCGCACCAGTTGTAGACTTAAAATCTAATCGCATTGAAATTACGCCACCGCCTGGATTGTTGGAAATTAATAATTAGATTATCAAACAGAATTCAGGAGTCAGGAGTCAGAAAACAGACATGAATTCTGTACGAGTGGCGGATAGCGCAGCGTAAAGCCAACTCTTAGAGGTTGTTTGAAAAGTATTTTGCTGTGATTTTAGGCACTCTTAGATCCCCCCTAACCCACGCCAGTCGCTCATGGGGGAAACCCCCAAGACCGCGCTGGCTCCCCTTAAAAAGGGGGGAATCGGAATCAAAGTCCCCCTTTTTAAGTGGAGCATGTGGCGTGGATTTAGGGGGATCTAAAACTTTTGATACCGACAAGAGGACTTTTAAAACATCCTCTAAGAGAGGCTGCGCCAACGGCATGGCAACGCTATGAGCGAGTCTGCGATCGCTGGGTATGAGTTGAGTGGCAATCATGGCGTTGTAAGTTGGGACGTTATCTGGAGAAACTAACGCAACAGATATTAACTGCGATCGCAAACCGCCAGAAATGCCCAAGTCATCAGTGTCAATTCAAAGAGTGTCAGTTAGCTGCCGGCGTAACCGCCCGTTTTATAGCGATCGCTTTCCATCCTGTGCCAAAAATGAAAGAATTTAGTCACAAAGACTGTAAATATTGATCGTGGGTTAGATGGCCATCATCTGGAAAAGCAGTATAATTTTTTACTGATGAACCGATGAACGCGTCAAAATCCTTTTGGAATGGAGTGTCGAAATGACATTAGCAACAACTCCACGAACAAAGCCTTTAACAGATGAAGAATTACATAAGATAAACGCCTACTGGCGGGCAGCTAACTATCTTTCAGTTGGGCAAATATATCTACTCGACAATCCACTACTCAGAGAACCGCTAAAGCTGGAACACGTCAAACCGAGACTTTTGGGGCATTGGGGAACAACCCCAGGGCTGAATTTGATATATGCTCACCTGAATCGGGTCATCAAAAAATATGACCTAAACACCATCTATATTGCTGGCCCCGGTCATGGAGGCCCTGGACTAGTAGCCAACACATACTTAGAAGGCACTTACACTGAGTATTATCACAACATCTCCCAGGATACTGAAGGAATTCAAAAACTCTTCAAACAATTCTCCTTCCCTGGTGGTATTCCCAGCCACGTTGCACCGGAAACCCCCGGTTCCATCCATGAAGGCGGGGAACTAGGTTATGCCCTCGTCCACGCTTTTGGGGCTGCCTTTGATAACCCTGACTTGATCGTTGCTGCTGTTGTGGGTGACGGCGAAGCTGAAACAGGTGCGTTAGCAACTAGCTGGCATTCCAACAAGTTTCTCAACCCCGTGCATGATGGGGCTGTACTGCCGATTCTGCACCTGAATGGGTATAAAATTGCTAATCCAACAGTACTCGCACGCATCAGCCATGAAGAATTAGAAAGCTTATTTGTGGGCTACGGCTACAAGCCCTACTTTGTCGAAGGTGAAGATCCCGCAGATGTCCACCAGCAGATGGCGGCGACTCTAGATATAGCGATCGCCGAAATTCAAAGTATCCAAAGAGAAGCCCGCGTACATGGTTTCACTGAACGTCCCCAGTGGCCGATGATTGTCATGAGAACCCCTAAAGGTTGGACAGGGCCCAAAGAAGTCGATGGCAAAAAAACTGAGGGTTCTTGGCGATCGCACCAAGTTCCCTTGAGTAACATTGCCAAACAGCCAGAACACCTGAAACTCCTAGAAAATTGGATGAAGAGTTACCAACCAGAAGAACTCTTCGACAGCAACGGTAAGCTAATTCCCGAACTAGCAGAACTGGCTCCCAAGGGTCATCGACGCATGGGTGACAATCCCCACGCCAACGGTGGCATTTTGCTGCGCGACCTGAAGATGCCTGACTTTCGAGACTATGCTGTAGATGTTCTCAAACCAGGCCAAGCGATCGCTGAAGCTACTCAAGTTACAGGCAAATTCCTCCGGGATATCATGCAGCTTAACCAAGAAACCCGCAACTTCCGCATCGTTGGCCCCGATGAAACAGTATCAAACCGTTTAGGCGCAGTGCTAGAAGTCACAAATCGGGATTGGGTAGCCCAAATCCTCCCGGAAGATGACCACCTTTCCGCCGACGGTCGAGTGATGGAAATTCTTAGCGAAACTAATTGTCAAGGATGGTTAGAAGGCTATCTCCTCACAGGAAGACACGGATTCTTCTCCTGCTACGAGGCATTTATCCACATCATTGACTCAATGTTCAATCAGCACGCCAAATGGTTGAAAACAACCAGACATATTCCCTGGCGTAGACCGATTGCTTCCCTCAATTATCTACTCACCTCCCATGTTTGGCGACAAGACCATAACGGCTTCTCCCACCAAGACCCCGGTTTTATCGACCATGTAATCAATAAGAAAGCAGAGATCGTTCGCGTATATTTGCCCCCTGATGCCAACACTTTGCTATCGGTAACTGACCACTGTTTAAAAAGCCGCAACTATGTCAACGTCATCGTCGCGGGTAAACAGCCAGCATTGCAGTACCTCAATATGGATGCTGCTGTCAAACACTGCACCAAAGGCATTGGTATTTGGGAATGGGCAAGCAATGACCAAGGCGGCGAACCAGATGTAGTAATGGGTTGTGCTGGGGATATTCCCACCTTAGAAACCTTAGCGGCTGTGGATATTCTGCGCCAGCACTTCCCGGACTTAAAGGTGCGGGTCGTGAACGTGGTCGATTTGATGACACTACAACCAAAAAGCGAACATCCCCACGGTTTGAGCGAAAAAGACTTTGAGACAATTTTCACCACAGACAAACCGATTATCTTTGCCTTTCATGGCTATCCTTGGCTGATTCATCGTCTAACCTATCGTCAGACTAACCACCACAACTTGCATGTGCGAGGCTACAAGGAAGAAGGAACTACTACCACTCCCTTTGATATGGTTGTGCTTAACGATCTCGATCGCTTTCACCTAGTAATGGACGTAATTTCTCGCGTGCCCAAACTAGGATATAGGGCAGCTTATGTCAAACAGGGGATGCTAGATAAACTCATAGAACACAAGCACTACATTGAGAAGTACGGCGATGATATGCCGGAAATTCGTGACTGGAAGTGGTCGTATTAACAGGAGATAAGTAGCAGAGAGAGGAGTTTCCCCTCTGCTTCTCCCTTTTTT
This sequence comes from Nostoc sp. 'Peltigera membranacea cyanobiont' 213, assembly GCF_002245975.1. NCBI lineage: Bacteria > Bacillati > Cyanobacteriota > Cyanophyceae > Nostocales > Nostocaceae > Nostoc > Nostoc sp. 'Peltigera membranacea cyanobiont' 213. The sequence continues at coordinate 20,705 of NZ_NOLI01000035.1, forward strand.
CGGACTTACGCAGAATAGATCCCCCTTTTTAAGGCTACGGTGTAGATACAAGTTGACTCAGAGCTAATTTTCAGCTACAGACTAATATGATGTTCGGGGAATTTTGGACTTACGCACTGTACAAACTAACCATTTTGGCTTTTCTGTCAATGCGTAAGTCCTTGAATTGATCGTTACTGAGAAAATCTTTAGTAAAAGCAGTTGATTGTTTGGAATTCTTTACCCATAAGGCTTTACAGGTTCAGAAACAACGACATCTCAAGCAAGAGAAGCAGCTTTAATTCAAATTTGGCAAATTGGCATCCAATGTTTTGGGGTTACAGGTTTAATGGAAATATCAACACAACGGGACAGTAAAGAAGTTGTACGAGGGATAAGATAAAACTTTCCGCTTCTGGTGTCCCGGCTATGCCAGTTGTTAATTGAGTGCTGTAGAACCGCTCTACATGATTGATACAGCATTCAACCGAGTTCAGTTCCCGCTCTACAACTGGCTAGAATTGAAAAAAACCAAATAGAACCTCAGAAGATGTAGATAGCCCACAATAGTTACCTACACACCTGAGTAGGGTGCCAGGGCTAAAGTTTTGGTACTATCAGCAAGGAGAAGGCGATCGCACAGGTTCAACAGTTCTAACTCAGTAGAGGTTTGTCGCATCAGTCGCAGGAAATGCCCTTCAGCGTCAACACTCAGGGCAATGTAGTTCAGGAACATTTTCAGGTAGCCGGCACGCGATCGCTCTGGCATATTTGCTGCTGTTGGGGTTTGCGATAAACGATCGATATAGTTGCGTACCTCTATTAAAGGAACGGGCACAATCGGCTCAAAACGCAAAGCCTGCCGAATTTGACTAAAAATCCAAGGATTGCCGATTGCCCAGCGTCCCACCATCACACCCGCCGCGCCCGTTTGAGAAAGCACTTCAATTGCAGTTGTCGCAGAGTAGATATTGCCATTGGCAAGCACTGGACAATTAACTCGTCTGACTGCTTCAGCTATCAAATCATATTTCACTGCCCCGTGGTACATATCTTTCACCGTGCGACCATGCAAACTCAGCAAATCTATGCTGTGGCGATTGATCGTATCTAGAATTTCGTAAAAGGTATCTGTATTTGCAAAGCCAAGGCGCATCTTGACGGTCAAAGGTCGATCGTTGACTGCTTGCCGCAATTCTGCCAAAATCCGATCCACTTTTTCTGGTAAGAGAAGCAATCCACCCCCAACATTTTTGCGATAGATTCTAGGTGCTGGACAGCCCATGTTCAAGTCAACTCCAGCAATGTTATAGCGGCAGAGATCAATTGCTGTTCTTACTAAGTCTGGAATACTTTCGCCGATCATTTGAGCAAAAACGGGGCGACCCGTGTCGTTTTCGGTAATTGCTGTCAGAATGCTACGATTAAGCCGTGAGGTATCATTGACGCGGAAATACTCGGTGAAGAAGTAGTCAGGGCTGCCGTACTGGGCAATGACCTTCATAAACCAGAGGTTTGTCACGTCCTGCATCGGTGCAAGAGCGGTGAGAGGTAGGTATGGATGGAGCGATTGGGGGAGCGATACCTGGGACGACATGGAGATGAGAGCGTTCGACAAAGCATCACTGTATCAAAAAATGGAACTCTAGTATTGACTAATAAGTAAATTATTATGCCAAATATTATTTCAACTACAGATTCTCTAGTTCACAATCCCGTACCAAAATCGACAATTATCCGTTTGGAGAATATTTATAAAATATATGGCAGTGGCGAAACTGAGGTTAAAGCACTCAACAAAGTCAATTTGACTATCAATGAGGGTGAATATTGTTCAATTATGGGGCCTTCTGGTTCAGGTAAATCCACAGCGATGAATATTATTGGCTGTCTAGACCGACCCACAGGCGGACATTATTACTTAGATAATATTGATGTGGCGCAGATGGACGATCGCTCGTTAGCGCACATTCGCAACAAAAAGCTGGGGTTTGTCTTCCAACAATTCCATTTATTGCCCCAACTCACTGCATTAGAAAATACGATCTTGCCAATGTTGTATGCTGGTGTGAATCCCAAAGAAAGAAGCGATCGCGCAACGGTTGCATTGACGCGGGTAGGTTTAGCAAATCGCCTCAACAACAAACCAACTCAACTATCTGGTGGACAACAACAAAGAGTAGCGATCGCCCGAGCGATCGTCAATCGTCCTGTAGTACTCCTAGCCGATGAACCCACAGGCGCACTTGATTCGCGCACAACCCAAGAAGTCTTAGATATTTTTAGCGAACTCAATGCCAGTGGAATCACCGTTGTTATGGTAACTCATGAGCCAGAAGTTGCCCGCCAAACCCAGCGCATCGTTTGGTTCCGCGATGGTGAAGTGGTACACTCCAACCTCACCCCAGCCGACTTGAGTAACCTTTCTGTGTGATAAATTACAGCAGTTTTCTCTGGGATTTTGATTTGATTACAAACTCGACGTTTTACCAGTTTCTGCTTGCGTTGCGATCGGCTTAACATCGGTGTAACCAAATTCACCAGCTATTGTCCGAAACACTGACATTTGTTCTTCAAAATCTAGTCCTTCAATTTGGGAAACCAAATCATTAATCACCTTAGCTGGCTGGTAGCTAGCAGGTAATCCAACCACCTTATCTCCCATAGCTACTGCCCAAGCATACCAAACTAACAACTGGTTGTTTTCTTTGATCGCCCCATAAGCACGAGAATATTCTGTATCTTTGCGGTTAACAATATCCCGCATAATATCTAGTTGCTGCTCATCGGATAATTCAAAATAATCTCCTAGCAAAAGTGGTGCTAATTCTGGTTCAGCCGCAGCAGGAGCAGCTGGCGTAATTGAATCACCCATCTTTTTATAAACAAGATAGAACCAAGCTAATTTGGCATCGGTATCTAAGGCGTTAAACGCGTCCACCAATTTTTGAGTTTCATCGCTCTGGGCTTGAGAAATAGTTTTGTCGTAACTTGCAGTCATAATTTTGTCTCCAGCGAAATTTAATACACCAAACTAAGTGTTACCAGAGTTTGAGTGTCAGATTCTAGTACCGATAGAAAGAGTTAAATTACTTAAAAAATCTAGCTTTAATCTACCTTTTAATAGAGGTAAAAGTCTCTCTGAAGGAGGCAATGAAGTGGCACATTAACTTGTTACTGTTGTTACAGCAATAAAAATTTACCTTAAGGTTTTTAGTTATGTCTGATAAAGCAAAGCCCAATTTAGATGAAGTAAAGCCCAATTTAAATGAAACTTCCACCCATGATGCCCAATTAGCTGCTGATAGCATAGCTAGTGGTGAAGAAGAAGCACCAAAGGTCAATTTTGATGATGATTATGCAGCTGCACAAAAATTCAGCGTTAGTGAAGTCGATCGCACTGGTAAAGGTGCAGCAGCAGCTGAAGCAGCAACTGCACCTAAATATCAAACCTCTACACCACAAGAAACAAAAACTCAAACGCAGTCAACTGGTAATCCTGACGATTATGTAGAGTTAGCAAAGGAAGTTGGCAATTCTAATACTGAGGGCGTAGCTAGTGTCAGTGATGAACTAGTAGAACAAGCTTTGGAAAAGGGTCAACCGAAAAAATAACTTTTCCTAACCCAAAATTTAGACATCTGGTGGAAAAGAATGTAGAGACGTAGCTGTGCTACGTCTCTAAAATATTTATGGATAATGCATATTTAATTTATAGAGATTGTTTATTAACTAACAACCATTCATTACTTCTAGCAGTTCGCTAGGTTGCTGAATTAAATAATCTGGATTTTGTTTGGCTAGTACTTCCGGCGAGTTAAAACCCCAAGTTACTGCAATAACTTGGATATTTGCTTTCTTTGATGCTTCTATATCTCTGGTTTCATCTCCGACATAAATAACTTCTTCAGGTTGGAGTTGCTTTTGCTTCAATACATTATTGATTATGGTTGTTTTGCCAAAAATCGTAATTCCTGAGTAGATAAAATCAAACAGGTGATTTAAATCATTGATGGTGAGAAACTGCGTAACATTATCTTTAGAATTAGAAGTGATAATGCCGAGTTTATATCCTTGATTTTGCAGTTCTATTAATGCTTCTTTAATTCCCGGAATTGGTTTTAATTCTGGGATTTTGTTTTTTAATTCTCCTTTAACTTTTTTAACTAGAAAAGGTATTTTAAATAGAGAAACTCCTGAGTACTTAATAATTTCCCTCGATGTTAAGTTTTTAAGGAGGGCTAATTGCTCTGGACTTATGTGTATAAAACCAAAGTCTACAGCTAGACGATTGGCAATACTTACAAGGGCATCTACTGTATCAGCAATAGTGCCATCAAAATCAAAGATAATTACTTTCGGGGTCATTATTTGCCTGGATGCGTCAAGATTAGCTAGGGCGTTGCGTCGTAACATTTCTGGCTTAATCCGCCGCAAGGCAGATGCTCGAAATCGTTTATCCCACTCCCGATCTGAGATTTGGGCTAATTCTAGCAGTTGGGGAGCAATATTTTCAGGATAAGGCTGAAACTCTTCAATATCAGTTGTAGTGGCAAAACGTTGATTCCAAGGACAAACGTCTTGGCAAATATCACAACCAGCAACCCAGCCTTGCAAATGGGGTGTGATTGTCTCTGGCAGTTTGTCGTCCCGATTTTCAATTGTATGATAAGCGATGCAGCGATTAGCATCCACAACAAAAGGTTGAGTAATTGCACCCGTAGGACAAGCTTGAAGACAACGAGTACAGCTACCGCAGTGTTCTGTATGGGGGCGATCGCTCTCTAGTTCCAAATTCGTTAACACTTCTCCCAAAAATACCCAAGAGCCATATTCTCGTGTAATCACATTACCATTCTTGGCAATCCAACCAATTCCGGCAAGTTGAGCCAACACTTTATCTTGTACTGGCCCAGTGTCTGCGTAATAACGAACTCTTACACTTTCATCCAGTGATTCTAGCCATGTAGATAGCTGCTTGAGTTTCTTATGCATCACCTTGTGATAATCCCTTCCCCAACCATAACGGGAAATTTTGGCGAATTCTTTGCCTTCTCCTGACGGAGACGCTACGCGAACGGGACGTTGATGTGGTGTGTAGTAATTTAGCGCCAAACACACTAGCGATCGCGCTTCTGGCATCACTAACCGGATATCCTGACGTTTTGGGTTAGCCATCCATTCCATATCGGCGTGATAACCCAGTTCAATCCATGCTTGTAACCTCTGCGCTTCTGTGGCATCTACCCTATCTACAGCAGCAATTCCAACTTTGTGAAAGCCCAACTCGCTGGCCTTTTTTTTCACCACACTACTGCTTGTTACGGAATACTGACTCATTTTTTTTATCTGGATTTTGCCTAAACAAAGGCAAGTAAATTATACATTACGTAGTCAATACCTTTGATTAATATTTGTTGCTTTTTCTACTTCCATCGTGAGGAAGATTTATACAAATGTGAAAATCTATCTCAAAAGCAGCTTTCTTTTTACCTATTTTTGTATTGAAATGAATATTCAGCCAGCATAATACAGCTAATTTTATGACCTCTGCTGAATTTATATCCCCAGCACAGTTGAAAGAAGAATTCCAGATTGAGGGAATTACAGAAACAAGTGTACTGCGTTATTTTGAAACCTTGAATGCAGGAGAATTTGAGGCAACTGCTGCCTTATTTGCGGTAGAGGGTGTGATGCATCCGCCATTTGAATCTGATATTGTGGGGACAGATGCGATCGCAGCCTATTTAAAAAAAGAAGGACAAAACGTTAAAGCTTACCCCAACACAGGAATAGCCGAGACTTTAGAAACCGGTGAGATCCAAGTCCAGGTGACAGGGAAAGCCCAAACTTCGTGGTGTAGTGTAAATGTTTTGTGGTTATTTATCCTCAACCAACAACGGCAAATTTTATATACTCGAATCAAACTTTTAGCTTCTCCCCAAGAGTTACTTTCTTTCCGTCGTGAAAAATAGTAAATAACTATAATATCTTCGGGAATGTTTGATATTACCCAAAACAAAATCTAGGCATCAAAAATTCCTATAAATAACTTTTGGCTATTTGACTAATTCGGGTAAAGTAGCCTCCAACTTGAGACAGTTAGCACCATCAATCTGCAACTGGTAATCTACTTTATCCATGAGACGATTCATAATCAGCCAACCATAACCACCTTCTTGTTTTTCCAATGGGTTTGGAGCGTAATAGTTAGACATATCAAATCCTTCGCCGTAGTCCCAAATTTCTAGGGCAAAATCCCGATCCTTGACTTCTAAACGCAATAAAATCGGTAGATTTGGTTTATCTTTGTGGGCATGACGGACAGCATTTGAGTAAGCTTCCACCAAAGCCAATCTTAAACGACTTGATTGCCGCGACCAATCTACAGATTCTCCTAACTGAATTTTCAAACATCCCAGCAACCAGTTTTCGACAATATTCAGAAAATTCAAGTCACTTGGTACATGAAGCTCACTTTTCACGACTTACAAAATCTCCAGCGAAAGTATAGTTTGATCGTCTTCTTGAACGTTATTATCTGCCTGGATGCGAGCTAGTAAATGGTTGAGAGAAAGCGGTTGTTCCTCTTGTTGTAACAGTTGCCAAAGACCATCTTGGTTTAACATAGAACGGTTAATTACCTCAACATCAGATCCGGTTTTTACTGTTAAATCAGAATTATTTGAAATCATTGCTTCTGTAATCCCATCACTGGCTAGTAACAATGTGTCTCCAGCAGCAAGAACCAAACGACCAGACTGTGCCTGCCACTTGGGTAAGATTCCCAAAGGCACGCTGCGGACTTTGAGGTAATGAGGATTGTTGGCTAAAGCGTCTTGGCGCGACCATAGCAGTGGATAGATATGACCAGCGTTTGTGTAAACCAGTTCCTTAGTACTAGGGGTATAACAAGCTAACACAAGAGTGACGAAATAATTATTGCTAATTAAATCTTCACTCAGAGCGTGATTGAGGTTTTGCATGACCACATTCGGCTCGGCTGGTGTTTCTTGAGATAATTCCCGGCGCAAAACTGAAATAATACTAGCCATAAATAAAGCTGCTGGTACGCCCTTACCAGAGACATCACCTACTGCTAACCATAAATCGCCTTTGGGATGAACAAATACTTCAAAGAAATCGCCTCCTACTTCCCGGGCTGGGTAACAGCAGGCTTGCACTTTCACACCTTTGATGTCAGGTAAACTTTGACGTAGCAAGTTGTATTGAATTTGCCGAGCCACCTCCAACTCATTATGAATCTGCTGTTGCTTTTCTTGGAGGCGCTGGTAGAGTTTTGCTTGAGAGAGGGCTAAGGCTGCTTGTTCCGCAACACCTGCAATTAGTTGGATGTCCTCATCTTGCCAAGGGCGATCGCGTCCCCATTGGTGGAGGGCCAGCACAGCCAACAAATGCTGTTGGTAGCTAAGTGGCACAACCAGATGGTGACAGGGGTTGCCCTCGTATATTTCTTGAGTAAGTTGATAATGACGGGTTTCCAGCACTTTTTCAATTAAAATACTGGAGTCGAAGAAGCAATCTGATACCTTGGATTTTGGATCGTGGTATGAGAACTGATCTTGGATCAGGCGATCGCCCTCTACTGGTCTGAGCAAGCAACTGGTAGCGTCAAATGTTTGTCCAATGGTTGCTACAATTTTTTGCAGCATACTGTCGTAGTCTAAAGACTCCCGAATTGCAGTTGTTACCGCATTAAACAAAGATTCTCGCTGTAAGGCCCGACGCAACTCTTGGGTGCGCTTCTTAACTACGCGATATGTATCAGTGGCTTGCTCAACTAATGCCCGCAGTTTATCTGGATTCCAAGGTTTGGTAATGTACTTGAATACCTGACCAGAGTTAATGGCATCCACCAAATCTTCGACATCAGTAAAACCAGTTAACAAAATCCTTATTGTGTCTGGAAAGCGCTCTACGGTGCGACTAAAAAATTCGGTGCCATTCATTTCTGGCATTCGTTGGTCAGAAATAATCACCGCCATTTCGCCAAATTGATCCAAGATTTCCAGAGCGCTAAAGGCATGATTGGCTTTATATACTTGAAAATCTCGCCTAAAAGTGCGGTAGAGTAAATCTAGGTTATCTGGCTCATCATCTACCACCATGAGCTTAAGTTTTTCCACCCCTGTCTCAGCCATATTTGACTTTATTTTTCAGATATTTGAATGGTGATATAGTGTGATGTTTATACCACCTGGTAAATCACAGAAAATCAGAGAAGTCATTAACTTTGAAAATATTACTTTCTCAAAGTTGTGAGTTCTCCTTGATGGTTCTCAATTGCTCTAGATCAAAAAGACCTTTACCCAACTAACCCAGAGCGCAAGGCCCGGACTGCTGCTTGGGTACGGTCATCGGCACATAGCTTATTCAAAATATTGCGAACGTGAGTTTTTACAGTCCCAACAGTGATGTAAAGTCTTTCCGCAATTAGTGCATTACTACAACCTTCGACAATCAACTGTAACACTTCTAATTCCCTTTCTGTCAGGGTGTAAGGTTGAATTCCTTCCAGATTCTCGACATAATCAGGGTTAGAGGCAATAGTCTTAGTATCTACAAAAGCCGATTCTAACTTTTGAGGATTTTGTTGCGCTTGTTGTAATACAATTCGAGCGATCGCTGGATCGATCCAGGCGTTGCCATTGTAAGTTACTCTCACTGCTTCCAGCAAATTATCAAATTTGATATCCTTCATACAGTAAGAGTCTGCACCAGCCGCAAAAGCTGCCAACACAGCTTCTTTGTTATCCCGCAGCGTCAAAATTAACACTTTTGTAGCTAGTTGCTGTCCATTAGCAGTAGATTTTACCTCCCGTGTTAGCTCAATGCCATCTTTATCTGGTAAACCAATATCTACGATGGCAATATCAGGTTGTACCATTTTTAACATCTTTAGCCCCTCGGCAGCATTGGCAGCTTCACCTACAACTTCAATTTCATCCTTTTGGATTAGCGCTGTCCGAATACCCACACGAGTTAGATCGTGATCTTCAATCAGAGCGATACGAATTTTACTCATAGCCAACTTCAGCCCGTTACACTACCTTAACCATAAAGTCGAGTTTCGTGACATACTCCCACACCAACTACAAGCAGTATAGTGGGGGCTTCTGTTCCCGAACCAGAGTTGCGAGTTTAGCTTTTTATACTCAGTGAATATTACACCTTAACAATAAAATTTGCACTGGTTTAGCCCAAGTATAAGCACTCTTAGGAATCCCCACTTTTAAAACCATCGGTTGGTGGAGCCAAGTTTAAAGTGGTGAGGATGTCAAGCTTTCTATTATTGCAAGGCACTGGGAATCTTTGCTGCTGAAGTTCTAATATAAAAAATTTGATAAACTTAACATTCAAGGAAATCTGGTGTGAGAATTACTCAAGAATAGGCTATGTCTAAAGGCGATCGAGCATTTTCAGTATTGGGAATACCAGTTCATGTGATGGCCAACTATCCAGGCTGGTTATTAGAATGTCTACAACAAGGCAGAGGAATTCATGTAGTAACGCTCAATGCAGAAATGACTATGCAGGCAGAGCAGAATCAATTCCTCGCTCAGATCATTAAAAATGCTGAACTAGTAATTCCAGATGGAGCCGGGGTTGTTCTGTATTTGCGGTGGCTATTATGGCAAAAAGTGCAGCGTTTTCCTGGTATTGAACTGGCAGAAACACTTTTGCAAGAACTTGGGAAACAGCAGACAGGAGCAAAGGTATTTTTCTATGGAGCAGCGCCTGGAGTAGCCTCAAGTGCGGCAGACTTTTGGCAGCAGCAAATTCCCGATTTGAGTATAGTCGGAACTCACTCAGGCTACCATTCCCCAGAAGAAGAAGCACAATTGAAACAAACTCTCGCTCAATTGCAGCCACAAGTAATTTTTGTCGGTTTGGGAGTACCACGTCAAGAGTTATGGATTGCCGAAAACCGCCATTTGTGTCCTCAAGCAATTTGGATTGGCGTTGGCGGTAGTTTTGATATTTGGTCGGGAACTAAAACTCGCGCTCCCGCCTGGTTAGGAAATAATAATTTGGAATGGTTGTATCGGCTTTATCAAGAGCCTTGGCGTTGGCGGCGAATGTTGGCTTTGCCAGCGTTTGCGGTAAAATCGTTTGTTTATCGTTTGACAGCAAAAGGGGCAATTAGTTAAGAGACGCGATTAATCGCGTCTGTACAAGAGTGGGAGTTCTAAGTGTTATTACTTAGTCGATCTTAAAGGCTGCAAAAATTTTCAATTTTCTTTGTTGAAATTTAAATTCCCAGGCGAAACCTGGGAATCCTTATTTTTGAGAGGTATGTCACATCTAAGCCGACAAACTGTTTAGTTGTGGGTATGAGGAAAATTTAACAATGCCAGTATTAACAACTCAAGTTAAGACAGATAAATCCGTTCATAGAGAGGATTGTGAAAGTCAACAGTCCGTTAGCAAGACTACTGCAAAGGTGGCATTGCAATCTGTAAGTAAGACTTATGCTAACGGCACTCACGCCTTGTTGAATGCGAGCCTTGAGGTAAAAAAGGGAGAATTTCTGTTTATCACAGGGCCAAGTGGTTCTGGTAAATCAACGCTCTTGAAAATGTTGTATGCCCAGGAGTTGCCTACACAGGGAGAAGTAATTGTTGATGAGTGTAATATAGCGGGTTTAAGGGGCGATCGCTTGTCATTATTCCGGCGACGGATTGGCATTGTGTTTCAAGACTACAAACTGATTAGCCAACGAACAGTAGCGGAAAATGTGACTTTTGTGCTGCAAGCTCAAGGGTATACCCGTAAAGAAATTCAACGACGTTTAGAACCAACTTTAAAGTTGGTGGGTTTGCTGAGTAAAGCTGACTGCTTTCCAGATCAACTATCTGGAGGAGAGCAACAGCGAGTGAGTATTGCTCGTGCGATCGTTGGAACACCACCACTGCTATTGGCAGATGAACCTACTGGAAATCTCGATCCAGATAATTCCTGGCAAGTGATCCAAATTCTCCAGAAATTAAATTCCTTTGGCGCGACGGTAATTGTTACCACCCATGATGAACAATTGGTGCGGCGGTGCAATCATCCGGTAGTGCAAGTTCGCAATGGACAACTGTCTCGAAAATAGTTATTTGTCATTTGTCATTTGTCATTGGTTCTTTGCAAAGGACAAAGGACAAATAACTAATAAACTTGGTGCTTGGCTTTTGCTGATACGGGTATGAAAGTTGCTGCTGTTTTGGGTGGTAGAACTTGTAGGCGATGGTCTCCGGTCGGTCGGAGACCATCGCAAACTTGTAAAATCTTAAAAGCTGCCTCTCGGATTGCAACTTCCTGCTCTCGACTAAGTAAGAGTTGCAAGCATTCGGCAACATCTTGCTGCACTGAAGAATCAACTCGCTGACGGCTGATGAATTTAGTTAGTTGACGTAGGGCAATCAAGCGTTTCAATGGATCTTTGTCTGTTAAATTGACCAACAACTGCTCGAGGTGGTCTTCTTCTCGATTTTCATAGAAGTTGACAAATTGCCATACCAATAAAATTAAAGTTAACAAGGTTCCCACGCCTTGAACAATAGCACCAGCAGCAATCCAGGAACTGTGAGATTCAACCCAAATTGCCGCAGCCATGTAAGTGCTGACAGTAGCAAGACCACCACTAATGACTGCTAAAGCTAACCGACGATTTGAACTGTTTAAGAACTTACGGATCTTAGACCAGTGCAATTGCCAGTTCCACTCCTGCATTGAGTAAACCAATACCATTACGCCAACGCCGATTAAGAGAGCTAATAGCAGTTTCCAGTTCCATAACAACATAGCAACAATGATTGTCAGGAACCCAAGAAAGCCCCCAGGGCCAGAGAAACGCTTAAATGTTTGTTGCTTTGTAGCTCCCTTTGTCTTGAACAATGGATGCGACCAGTTCCAGTTGGGAATCCGGTCGATCAATTGCTGCCAAGAAGATGAAGCCTGTGCCAAAGTGTTTACCTACTTGATTACGAAATTACTTATTGTATAAGTTTTACTAGAAATGAAGAAAGGGTGAAGACCCAAACTACAAAATATCCGATTTTTATTGACGGATAGTAGACTAGTACGACATGGCGGAAATAAAGATACCATTTAAAATGGTTCAGAGCAAGGGCATAAAGGCTTTTTTACAGACAAAAACGAAAGTTGTCAAGGGTGAATTGACCATCAAAAGCACAGAAGGTAACGCTGTAGATGTTATTCACATTTATAGATAATAAGGTATTGGGGGAAATTGCGGAGTCTGAATTGGCAAGATTAGCGCTGGGGAGTACAGTTTGACCGAGGAGTTGGCGATCGCGATCGTAGGCAGAAAGCACTAGCCGTTGCGAACTAGTCACTAAGGCGCTAACCGAGTTCACCGGATGTAAAAAAGTAGCTTCTAAAAATCCGCTTTTGGGCGCTCCCATTAAGACTGTTAGCCCTAAATAGCTTGGAAATGCTGGATTTGATGGTTGTATTGCTAGAGAATTGTGAAAAATTACTCCCCAGTCTTCATACTGACGCTCTACTGCTTCAAAACACTTTAATTCTCCTAAGTCTAAACAGATACAAGTAGGTACGGACATACTGACAGCATCAATGGCTGATTCGCCTCGATCCCCCCAAGCCTCAGCTTTAATTTCATTTTGTATATTAAACTTGTCAAGCGCAAATTTAGCGTCTTCAATCGCTGGTAGTTTATTTGATTGAAGAGTAGCCTGCTTTACCATGACATCCCGCCTTACAATTGCTTAAAGAATAATTAGATTTAGTAATATATCAAAAGCTACTGTTTCTACATGTAGACCTAGAATTAATAGCTTGTATAAATGAGCATTTTGAGTCTTGTTAATGCTCAAAATTATTTATGACTTTTTTGATAGACTACCATAAAAGCTTATACTTAATTACTGCTTGAGCGATCCTTGCTACCACGACAAACCCTTATATAACAGTAATTACAACGTTTAGTTACTTTTTCTTGTGAAAAAAATCATCGAATCTTTACAGGTAATTCAGTAATTTTATATCTACTTAATCTAACGGTAGCCAGAAGTCTTAGAGTGATTGGTTGGCCGATAATAACAATGAGTGAGGAGCTTGAACTAAATAGGTAAGTATTCTGAAATGACCAAAGAAGAGGCGATAACGCAAATAAATTATCAAATACTTTCTCAGTGTCTCCGCATTCACAGGTCTATTCTGTTACTCATCCAATTAATTACTACAATCAGCAAAAAATACTTATGTTTCAACCACTAGGTTTTGAACAACGCTCCATAAATACCTCACTAGGTAGAATGGTATATTACACTGCCTCCGGCTCACTTTGGCAGGACAATATAACGGCCAAAGACGACCGGGAAACTTTGGTGTTCCTGCACGGTTTTGGTGGCGGTTCTTCTGCTTATGAGTGGTCAAAAGTTTATCCGGCTTTTGCTGCTGAATATCGGGTTATTGCGCCCGATTTGCTCGGTTGGGGTAGGTCTGAGCATCCTGAACGGAATTATAATATTGACGATTATTTGACCGCGATTCGGGAGTTTATCGAGCAGACTTGTACAGGTTCTGTAACTGCGATCGCTTCTTCTTTGACCGCAGCCTTTACAATTCGAGTAGCAGCAGCTCATCCTGATTTGTTCAAGTCTTTAATTCTCACTACCCCCGCCGGACTTTCCGACTTTGGTGAAAACTATTCGCGTAGCTTTTTTGCTCAGTTAGTCAGCGTTCCCATTGTTGACCGTTTAATTTACAGCACTGGGGTGGCCACCAGTGGGGGTATTCGCAGTTTCTTAGAGCAACGGCAATTTGCTAAGGCTAATCGAGTGTACCAAGAAATCGTAGATGCTTATTTACAATCCGCCCAACAGCCTAATGCTGAGTATGCAGCACTCTCCTTTGTCCGTGGCGATTTATGCTTTGATTTATCCCTTTACATTCAACAGCTGACCACGCCCACCGCCATTATTTGGGGACAAAAATCAGAATTTACCGGGCCAGCAATTGGTCGCCGCCTTGCCGAAATGAATCCCCAAGCAATCCGATTTTTTCAAGAGTTAGAAGATGTGGGGTTAACACCACAGTTGGAAGTACCAGCAGTCACAATTGGGTTAATTCGCCAATTTTTGCCTTTGCTGAATTAGTAGTTATTTCAATAGTCCTAGCCTTGTCTAATTTCTTCTTTTTGCCTTTTTTATAATCAAAGCAGGGCGTTGGGGAGACAGTACTGTTAGCACGTAGTGTCTCCCTTAGAGGTTGGTTAAAAAGTCTAATTAAGCTGTCGTGCATTTAATTTGCACAGCTAAGGCGGGCAAGATGCCCACCCCACAAGAGATTTATTTTTTGGAGGATGCAAATTAAAGTATTTTCAGCTTACTTGCTTGCCTTGGCGACTAGAAGTGACGACTACATGAGATAAAACCCACCTATCCTGCGGGAAGACTAAGGGCTAACGTGGGTTGATTTTTCATGTTTTCCGCGTAGCTGGACATTTGTGTACTAGCAAACTCTATTCGCACAATACTTTAACGTGCGCCTCCGTTGGAGACTCTCGTTACAAGCTCTATTTCATGCAATTGCTCAAGCTAAAGATCGAGAGACATTGCGATCGCACATATCGACAGAAATGAGTGAATATTTTTCAGCCACACGAGGTGGGCTGTTTTTCTTTGCTCAAATCCCTCTAGCTAACAGCAAGCTCCAAAAAGCGCTGCAAATTGCACTATCACCCCAACACAATCCAGTTGCACGCTACTTGCTAGAACACCATGCCCCTGTTCATGAAGCTTTAGTAGTAGAACCGAAGACGTGGAGGTTGATTTGTCCTCGTGCCGATCGCTGGCACGTCATGGCAGGGCCAATTGTCAGCAATGGGCAGTTAGTAGGTGTGGTAGGTTTTACCCGTCAGCAAGGAATGCCTGCATTTGATTCACAAAATCTTACAGATTTGAGTGCGCTTTGTCTGCACATTTCTACTTGGGTAGCAATGGCGAGATTACAACAACCACTATTACAGACAAAGCGTTTAACACCTCGTGAAATGCAAATTGCTTCCTTGGTGGCTCAAGGACAAACAAATGCAGAAATTAGTGCTGAACTTTGGATTACTGAAAACTCTGTCAAGCAAGCTTTAAAAAGGATGTTTCGCAAGCTTGAGGTTTCATCTCGGACTCAGATGGTTGCAAAGCTTTCCACAGTTTCAAAATAAATGGCCTTTTATTTTAATATCGTCAGTTAAGCCCAAAATCCTTAGTAGAGACGCGTTAGTGCCGCGAGACGAAGCCCAATTTCGCGTCTCTACAGGTTAAAAATCACTTATGACTTACGTAATAACTCTCTGAAACTCTTATTCCTTTGCGTCCTTTGCAGTAGCCTGCGGCAAGCCGCTCTGTGTCTACGTTTTTTCATGATTTTGCGTAAGTACTGTCAGTATCAAAAATCCTTAAACCAAGGGTATTGACTGCTGCAATTCCCTCCATCTGCTGAGAACTTTTCTGCAACATCGGGGCAATCATATCAGCAGGAACAGGACGACTGAAGTAGTAACCTTGACCTTCATCACATCCACGTATTTGCAAGTATTCAAGCTGTTCTTGGGTTTCCACACCCTCTGCTGTGATTTTCAAGCGGAGGCTCTTTGCTAGGGCAATAATCGCATCGGTGACGGCGGCGCTATCAGGATTAGACATGACATCCTGTACAAATGACTGATCGATCTTGAGCATATTCACAGGAAAGCGTTTCAAATAATTCAGGGAGGAATAACCAGTACCAAAATCGTCTAGAGCCAAGCAGATACCCAGTTCTCGTAATTGTTTTAAGATATGAACTGAACGATCGATATCAGCCATCAAGAAGCTTTCTGTCACTTCTAGTTCCAATGAAGATGCTTCAAGTCCAGTTTCCTCAAGAATTTGGTTGACGATCTCAACCAGATAGGGTTGTTCAAACTGTCGAGATGACAGATTCACAGATATCCGAATTGGGGTAAATCCTGCAAGCTGCCAAGCACGGGTTTGGACGCAAGCAGTTCGTAAGACCCATTCACCAATTGCTACAATCGCACCATTGGTTTCTGCAATGGGAATAAATTTTGCTGGAGAAACCAAACCTAATGTAGGATGCTGCCAGCGAATCAAGGCTTCCATAGCTGTAACTTTTCCGCTATGTAACTCAATTAGAGGTTGATAATAAACCAGCATTTCGCCACGTTCAAGCGCTCCATGTAATTCTTTTTCTAAAGTCAGTCGCTCCTGCAACTGAGCATTGATTTCCGGCGAATAGAATTGATATTGGCTCCGCCCTTTCTGCTTTGACTGGTACAGCGCTATATGAGCCTGTTGTAAGACATGATTTACAGTATTAGGCTCGGTTAGGTTATTAATTGTGATGCCGATGCTGGCAGTGATATGAATCGAGTTACCCTCTAAAAAAAAGGGTTTATTTAGGGTACTCAATAACACTTGAGATAACTTAATTACACTTTCCAAAGAATTAATGTCGATTCGGGCAAGGGCAAATTCATCTCCTTTAAAATGAGCAAGAATATCTGTTTGTGTTATGCAGGTTGATAATCTCTGGGCAACTGCTCTTAACAACAAATTTGTTATTTGATGATCTAACCCATGACTTATACCAATGAAATCATCAATGCTTAACACAAATACAGCTATAAGACGTTGGTTGTTTTCAGGTTGGGATAAAATCTGATGGAGGCGATCGCAGAATAGCTCGCGATTGGGCAATCCAGTCAGTTCGTCATAATTAGTGATGTAGTGAATTAACTCATCTAATTTGTGAAGAGTTTGTGAGGTATCCGCCATCAACGTACCCGCTTCATCAGCAAATTCTGTGGGTAACTCAGGTAGTGTTTTGGTGTTCAGATAGTTTTGTAATGCCGCAGATGTCAAAATGACCGGTTTGAGGAGATGGTTTAGCGCATAGAGGGTAGCGGCTGTACCCACTAACGTCGCCAATAGAGCAACAATCATAACTTGCACCGCCATTTCCAAGGAATAGGAGTTTGAAATGACGAAACTCAAAAGTAAGGTCAGAAGTGGTACATGAGTGCCCAAAAAAGCCACCAACATGATTTTAGCGGTGTAACTTTTCTTAAACCATCTGAAATTAGCTAGGAACGAATACAGGTAGAGCTTGTGATTTAGCGTCATAAATTCTGTTTTATAAGTTGGCAAATTAGTTCCGAGCTATCCCGGCAAAAAAGTATTTTTTGTTCGCAATCCAGTGGAATTAGCTCTCGTGGAACCTAACCCTGATAAGGCTATATATTATGCTTCCCAATATCCTTTTCTACTTGATATGTATGACGATAAAGTTTCTGTAAAACTTATTGCAAAAGCATTTTTATCGCATATTCTTACTTGTATTTATTCTTACACTGTCAGTAGTTATTCTTTCGTCTGAATGTAAGTAGGTAGGCGTAATTAAACATAAAATAAAATCCTAGTTCGTAGTAAGCGATTCATCGCTCAAAACAAGGATTATTAGGACTAAAGTCCCGACTACAAACTTTAATTTATTTGCGCCTAGCTACTTAATATCAAAAGAAAAGGAACCACAAAGAAATATTTGTGTTTCTTTTTCAAAAATTACGAATTATAAAATATTAATTCTTTCTTAAAATACGTATACCAGTTCTAAATCATTCCTGAAAAGTTAAACACCGTTAAGTGTACTTGCAACAAATTATCCCAATTGATTGCCAGAAAAGAGCAGATTTGTAACTTGCTCTAATGTCTTTAATGCTGTTAATGAACCTCTAATCAGCCGAGTAGCAGCAAGGGGTTGTCGAAGCATTCCCATCGCTAAAGGAAAAGGGTTTAGAGAGCCATCAGAGTTAATTGCTGATGTGAGATTGGGGATATCGTGCTGACAATTGTCACTGACTACTCGCACCATTGCCACTGTAACTCCAATTGCATTGAAAAACTCTAGAGCAGTAAATCCTTCCATATCAACGACATCAGCCGCCAAAGTTTCACCCAAGTGGCGTTTTTCGGCAGCAGACCAAATTACGCGATCGCTTGTCAGTGACTTGACCAAAGATACTTTTTGTGGTATATACGAGTGCAATTGAGTAGTGAAAGTGCGATCGCATTCTTGCCGCTTCCCCTGATAAACACAATCTTGATACAGCACAATATCACCAACTGGATAGCGATCGCTTAAGCTGCCACATATACCCATAATTAGCACCCTAGATTTTGGAGCCAGAACTTGTGCTTGTTGCAGATATTTGAGCAAAGGCTTCATCCCAACAGGTATGGCTACTACCGTTGGCATAGAACCATTTCCGCCCCTTAATCCGCGACACACAGCTTTATATTCTGCTCCTTGAGGTACCAAAATTGTGTTGATAGACAAAAAATTAGGCACTAGCTCTCCCAAAAACTCCGACCAAATTATTTCTTATGCTCAACAGAACTAAGTTCTATGTTTCAAAATTTTGCCATATCATAAGTGACAATAAATAATGCTGCCCTTTTCTGGTCAGACACCCCAGATGATTGCTGTAGCATGAGTGACATACTCCCCACTCCCGAAGCAGTGAGATGTGGGGCAACTTTAAGTTTAAGCTAAATAATTGTGTCACCCACACGATAATTTTCCAAGATGGTAAATTTTCATAACTCCAAATCCGCACGAGAACTCTTCAATATTTCCAAATTGGCGATTCAATTTTCGTGGCTGACGGTGAGTTTTTGGATTGCCGTAACGGTAGCTGGTATTCTGGCTTTCAGTTCTCTCAAGTATGCTTTGTTTCCAGATATTACCTTTCCAGTGGTGGTTGTGAATGCTACAGCCCCACTGACAACTGCCCTGGATACAGAGGCGAAGCTTACCAAACCGTTGGAAGAACGCCTCCGTTCTCTAGAAGGACTGGAGAATATCCGCTCATCCACCTATCCAAGTCAAACAGCCGTTAGCCTTTCTTTTGCCGTTGGTACGAATTTAGAAACATCGACTAAAAAGGTGGAAACTGCCCTCAAACAGTTGACTTTGCCTCAAGGAGCGACTTCTAAAATTATTCCTCTGAATCTGAACGAGTCAGCCGCCATTAGCTATGCCATTGAGAGTTCCACGCGAAATCTGACAGATTTGACAAAGTTGGCACAAGACGAGATTGTAAGTGCGATCGCTAAACTACCAGGAGTCTTGAAAGTCTCACTGTTGGGCGCTGCTACTGCAACTCCCCTAAATCCCTCAAATGTGAGTCCAGCAGCCATCCCCCAAACAGGCGCAACATTAGTCAGATTTAACGGCCAAGATGCACTGGCATTTCAGGTAATTAAACGCGGTAGCGCTAACACCTTAGAAGTAGTAAGTCGAGTTGAAAAAGAAGTCCAAAGGCTACGTTCTACCCTCAAGGATGTCAAACTCACCTTAGCTGCTACCCAAGCAAAATATATCCGCCAAGCCACCCAGTCAACTATCGATGCTTTGCTAGAAGCAGTTTTGTTGTCCATCGTGGTAATTTTTCCTTTTTTGTGGAATTGGCGAGCCACCCTAATTTCTGCACTGGCAATTCCTACGTCTTTATTGGCGACATTTATCGTCATGGCAATTTTCGGTTTCAACTTAGAAACCATTACGCTGTTAGCTTTAGCTTTGGTGATTGGGAGTATTGTTGATGATGCGATCGTGGATGTGGAAAACATCATGCGACACATTGAAGATGGAGAAACTCCTCGTCAAGCAGCGCTTTTAGCAACCAATGAAATTGGATTAACAGTCACCGCCGCCACCTTGACAGCAGTAGCAGTTTTTCTACCCATAGGTTTGATGGGTGGAGTAATTGGGCAGTTTTTCAAGCCTTTCGGCATCACTGTTTCAGCCGCGATGCTTGCTTCTATGTTAGTTGCTCGGACTTTATCTCCAGTTCTGGCTATTTACTGGTTAAAACCTAAATCCTCGCTCTCCCCACGTCAAGAAGCAAAAATTTGGGTGGCGTTTACCCAAGCTTACAAAAACTTGCTGAGTTGGTCTTTGAATCACCGGAAGATAGTTATCGCATTAGCCGTCCTCAGCTTCATCGCAGGTATAGCACTAATTCCACTAATTCCCAAAGGGTTTATTCCCAAACTCGATCGCGGCGAATTCAATATTGCTTATACTGCTCCTTTACCGAGTATCCCCGATTTGGGTAGAGGGGAACAAGGAGGACAAAAAAGCGATATTCCCAATCCCCAATCCCCAATCCCCAATCCCTTAAACGATTCTCTTCAGGTTGCTAAAAAACTAGAAGATGTAGTCAGAAAATCACCAGCAGTTGAAACGGTATTTACTACTGTTGGTTCTCGTGAGGGTGAGCCAAACAAAGGCACGCTATATATAAAGTTAAAGGAAGACCGCGCGATCGCAACTGGAGAACTACAAGATCAATTGCGCTCCTCTTTACCTATCCTTCCTGGGGTAACTACTAGTGTAGAAGATATTCAATTTGTCGATTCTGGGGGTCAAAAACCTCTGCAAATAGCTTTAAGTGGTGACGATCTCCAAGCCTTAAGTAAAGCAGTCAAGGCAATTAAAGAAAGAATTCAAAGACTACCGGGATTTGCTGATGTCACAGTTACAGGTGAAACGAATCCACAGGGTAAGGTTGTTCAAATCGAGCGGCTGAATAATCAGCGAGTTGCTTATGTTAGTGCGAATCTTGGTAAGGATTTATCTTTAGGTGATGCTACTGATAAAGTGGTAGCGGAAGCAAAGGCGGTGTTACCCTCTAACGTTTCCTTAGATTTAGGAGGAGACTCTGCTAACCAAGGTGAAGTTTTTAGCAGTTTCGGCAGTACTTTGGCTTTATCTGCCCTGTGTATTGTTGTGGTACTATTTTTGCTGTTCAAAACCTGGGTAGACCCTCTGGTGATTGGTGTCTCTTTACCTTTAGCACTGGTGGGGGCAATGTTGGCATTACTGATTACCAAGAGCGATTTTGGTATGATCTCATTGATTGGTTTCGTCTTTTTGCTGGGGCTGGCCAATAAAAATGCCATCTTGCTTGTGGATTATATCAACCAGTTACGCAATGCTGGTACAGAACGCACCGAGGCGATCCTGAACACAGGAATAGTGCGCCTCAGACCAATTATGATGACTACCGCCTCCACTATTTTGGGAATGCTACCGATCGCATTAGGTTTGGGTGCTGGTTCGGAATTGCGATCGCCTATGGCTGTAGCGATCGCTGGTGGACTCGTAACTTCAACTATCCTCAGCTTAATTGTCGTGCCGGTAGTCTACACCGTTTTAGATGATTGGTTTCCCCGATTTAAAAAGAGAGGGACAGCTTGATGCCAGTTTTTGTTACAGGGGGTACGGGTTTTATTGGTGCCCACTTGGTACGGTTGCTCTTACAACAAGGATATGATGTCAAAGCGCTAGTCCGCTCAAGCAGCAACCTGGAAAATCTCCGCGGTTTGGATGTGGAAATTATCAAAGGCGATTTGAACGATCCAAATCTCTGGCAACAGATGAGAGGTTGTCAATACCTATTTCACGTTGCAGCCCATTATTCTCTGTGGCAAACAGACCGAGAGTTACTTCACCACAACAATGTTCTGGGTACGCGCAATGTGTTAGCAGCAGCTAGCAAAGCTGGAATTGAGCGTACCGTTTATACTAGTTCAGTAGCAGCTATTGGGGTAGGATCGTTTGGTCAAGTGGTCGATGAAACACATCAGAGTCCCTTAGAAAAGTTGGTGGGTGACTACAAAAAGTCTAAGTTTCTGGCGGAACTTGAAGCCATGCAAGCTGTTGCTAGAGGTCAAGAGGTAGTTATTGTCAATCCTAGCAGCCCCATTGGAGCGTTGGATATCAAACCTACTCCGACAGGTGATATAATCTTACGGTTTTTACGACGGCAAATGCCCTTTTATTTAGATACTGGTCTGAATTTTATCGATGTGCGGGATGTGGCGTGGGGGCATTTACTGGCTTTGCAACGGGGGAAGTCAGGCGATCGCTATATCTTAGGTCATCAAAATTTAAGTCTCAAAGAACTACTCGAACAACTTGCCGAGATTGCAGGTTTGATAGCACCTCAACGAACAGTACCCGCTTGGTTGCCCCTTAGTGTTGCCTGGGTTGATGAAAAGATTCTCGCCCCCTTGGGGAAATCGCCCTCAGTGCCATTGGATGGCGTGCGGATGGCGAAACAGCCTATGTATTATGATGCTGCTAAGGCTGTACGAGAGTTGGGTCTACCTCAATCTTCGTTGAAAGCAGCGCTCAAAGATGCTGTGGATTGGTTTGTTGCTCAGGGCTATGTGAAATGAAAAATATAACGATTCACGTGGGGATGCAATACGCAATCAAGTAGCACCGATGTGCGCCCCTACTGTAGTGTTTTTAGATATATAAAGAGGAGCGATCGCAACAATGGCAGTTAATATACAACAAGCTATGGATATCGGGAAGTATCTGGTTACTCAGCGTTTGAAAGGACGTAAACGCTTCCCCTTAGTATTGATGTTGGAACCTCTTTTTCGCTGTAATCTAGCCTGTACTGGTTGTGGTAAAATCCAACATCCCAAGGAAATTTTAAAGCAAAATCTCACCCCAGAACAGTGCTTTACCGCAGTGGAAGAATGTGGCGCACCGGTTGTCTCAATTCCTGGGGGAGAACCTCTGCTACATCCCCAGATCGATGAGATTGTTCAGGGATTAATTGAGCGCAAGAAATATATTTACTTGTGTACCAATGGTTTGTTGTTAGAAAAAAGTCTGGATAAGTTTCAACCTTCCCCTTACCTGACTTTTAGCGTGCATTTAGATGGAATGCGCGAGTTGCACGATCGCTGTGTCGATCGCCAAGGTGTTTTTGATATTGCTGTCAAAGCCATTCGTGCGGCTAAAGCTAAAGGCTTTCGTGTCACCACTAACACCACTATCTTTGAGGGGACTGAACCTAAAGATATGCAGGAGTTCTTCGACTTTTTGGAAACCCTAAATACTGACGGGATGATGATTTCTCCCGGCTACAGTTACGAGTGGGCACCAGATCAAGATCATTTTCTCCACCGCGAACAAACCCGCACCCTCTTCCGGCAAATTCTGGCTCCTTACAAAGCTGGTGAAAAAAGCTGGAACTTTAATCACAATCCACTGTTCCTAGATTTTCTCACTGGTGAGAAGGACTACGAATGCACGCCTTGGGGTAGCCCTAGCTATAGCGTTCTCGGTTGGCAAAAACCTTGCTATTTGCTGAACGAAGGTTATTACTCTACCTTCAAGGAATTACTGGCACAAACTGATTGGAGTCAATACGGCCAGAAGAGTGGTAATCCCAAGTGTGCCGATTGTATGGTTCACTGCGGCTACGAACCCACCGCCGCAATGGATGCAATGCAACCGCAAAATATGGCGCGTGCCCTTGGCAGTGTATTTGGCAGGAACTAGTAAGTAGTTAAAATAACACTCACTGGAGGAGGCAGTACGGTCTTCTCCGGTAGGGTTAGTTCTGAAGGCGATCGCTATTAGGTAAACCTTGCTGGTTACTTGGCTCTTTACGAGATTGAAGTTGAGTATATATATAAGCCACCAATGCTAAGGCCAATCCAATGGCCAAGACTACTCCCAAGATTCGCAAAAAATTGGGAGTGATTCTTGTAGCTAGCTGCTCATTTAGCTTTGGTTGGTAAATAGTATCATCCGTTCGCACTTGTTGTCCGTTTTGATGAGATACATGTCGTGGTTGATACAACGTTACATCTTGTGGTACTTGTTGTCTGCCTTGATTAGAATCAGGTCGTGGTTGATATAAAGTTTTATCTGGTGGCACTTGTTGCCCGCCTTGATTAGAACCAGGTCGCGGTTGAAACAACGTTTTATCTGGTGGCACTTGTTGTCCGCTTTGATTAGAACCAGGTCGCGGTTGAAACAACGTTTTATCTGGTGGTACTTGTTGTCCGCTTTGATTAGAACCCGATCGCGGTTGATATAACGTCTTATCTGGTGGCACTTGTTGTCCGCCTTGATTAGACGCAGATCGTGGTTGATACAAGGTCACGTCCGGTTTACTGGTGTTTGGATTATTCACAGGACTCTGTTGATTTTGCTCAACTGGGTTAAACTGCCTTGGAACGGTTTCGTTATTTGAACCTTGGTTGTATCTAGGCTGAAGGGGAGAAACTGTTTCCTCAGATTGGTTTTGCAGAATCGGGTTAAACGGTCTGGGAACAGTTTCGTGATTTGAACCTTGATTATATCCAGATGGAGGACGCAGAATAGTGTCGTCGCTCGATTGTCTGGGAACAGTTTCGTGATTTGAACCTTGATTATATCCAGATGGAGGACGCAGAACAGTTTCGTCACTCGATTGTCTGGGAACAGTTTCGTGATTTGAACCTTGATTGTAGGAAGGTTGCGGTTGCCCGGTAGCCTGTCCGGGGGCAAATTTGGCAGCTGCTTGCAAAGCAAGATTGAGTTCTTCTACCGTTGCAAATCGGTTAGCGGGGTTTTTGTGGAGGCATTTCATCACCACAGCTTCCAATTGTACGGGCAAATGCTCGCAACCAGGTTGCGATCGCAGTGGTTTCGGTGGCTCATAAGCATGAGCTAATACCCAAGAAGCCTCGCTGACATGACTACCCTTAATGCTGATACCAAAGGGATCGGCGGCACTCAGCATTTCATAAAGAATAATCCCTAAACTGTAAATATCACCCCTTGCGTCCAGGTTTTTATCGCTTTGGATTTGCTCAGGAGGCGCATAACGAAACGTACCAATAAAGGTACTGGTAATATTTGTAATATTGGCATTTTCTGAAGATTCACTCCGAATTTTGGCAACACCAAAATCCAAAACCTTGACCCACTCACCCAAATCTGTAGGCACTAAAAATATATTATCTGGTTTCAGGTCACGATGAACTACCTGAATATGCTCAGTGCTTTTTCCACCCTCCCGTTGGAGAGTAACACCTTGATGGGCAAGCTGTAGACCTTTGCAAACTTGCGCCATAATTTTCACT
Organism: Nostoc sp. 'Peltigera membranacea cyanobiont' 213; assembly: GCF_002245975.1. Lineage (NCBI taxonomy): Bacteria > Bacillati > Cyanobacteriota > Cyanophyceae > Nostocales > Nostocaceae > Nostoc > Nostoc sp. 'Peltigera membranacea cyanobiont' 213. Next base: position 45,682 of record NZ_NOLI01000035.1, read on the forward strand.
GTCCGCTCAACAGATAGCCGCTTTTCGCGTAGCAGTAATTGTCTGAGCGTTTGCCCGCGCAAATATTCCATTACGTAAAATGGAAAGCCTTCCGGGGTGAATCCACAATCACTAATCTTAACGATATGGTCGCTTTGCAAAGCAGCACAAACTGCCACTTCCCGCTCAAAACGCTTTCTCATTTCTTGTGATGCCACCAGCGTATCTTTGAGCAACTTCAACGCTACCTGCTGACCTACACGGGTATCTGTTGCCAGGAAGACATCTCCCATGCCACCCCCGCCTAACCGTTTTTCTAAACGGTATCGCTCGTTATCACCTACGAAGCGACCAATCCAAGAATTTGAAGAAGGTGGGGATTTCATCTGCGGGAACCCATCCTAGTTACTTTAAGGTGTTAACTTTAGTCAGAGATATTACTAGTATTACAAATATGATTGCTTACTTTGTAAACTAGATGAATATTAGTAATATATACTACTTATGATTTATCTAATTATACTCAGCTTAACATATTAGTAACTTAAAGTAATGCTAGCAATTTGATAAAATGTTTAAAATTAAGACTTATGGCAGTTGAAATTTGTTTCTAAGATGAAGTTAATGCAAATTCTCCAAGACTGTCTGCTTCAGTAGTGTTAATACCAATTCTACGTGAGGCTGCCCTTTAGAGATAATGCAGCAATACCATGCCAGTACTCTGTTGGAGAATTCGTAGAGAAGCAGCTACTCTATGAGACGCTTTGCGAAAGCGTTTACATGAATTGCCGCTACAGCTTGTATTTTTGCATCAGTCTTATCGGCGCATCTTCAAACAAAAATGGTAGGAGTGAAACGGGAAAGCGCAAATCCAGAATAGTAAAATACCGGGGAATTTTGCCTGCTTTTAACAAGGTAATTTGCCTGACTTGTAGTTATTTTATATACCAAATGGATTTACGCCATCCTGTACTAATAGTTGCCAATGTGCTTTTGTACGCCGTGCCGATAGTCTCTGTTACAGAATATTTAAAGTTTTGCAAAATATATTCTGTCAATGTACTCTGGCGTACATGATTAATATGTGCTATTGCCATGAGGAACGAGGATGAGTAATGTGCTCTCTATAGCCGCCGTGACAGCAGTACTAAAAGTCTTGCTGGAAAATGGTTTAGTCAGCGATCCGATCGCTGCTAGTGTTGGTGATGTAATTGTAACTGCCCTACCGCCCGATCGAATTTCAGTTGAAGCTGACGAACGCGCTCAAATTAACCTCTTTCTCTATCAAGTAACGCAGAATCGCAATGTCGATTGGGTATCTCAGGAATTTCGGAGTCGGCATTCACGTATTAATGGAAACCCGCACTCTCCAAGTCCGCCACTAGCTCTTGACCTCCACTATTTGCTCACAGCCTACGGAGCCAAGGATTTTCAATCGGAGCTTTTACTGGGCTATGCAATGCATTTATTACACAAAACACCAGCTATCACATCGGATATTATTGAAAATACTCTGATAAATGCCTCTACAACCAATACCTCAAGTGCTTTTTCCCAAGCTGTCGCGAGTGTATCTGTATCCGATTTAGCTGAACAAATTGGGCAGATTAAATTGACTCCAGAGTTTTTTAATATGGAAGAAACTTCTAAATTATGGTCTGCTTTACAAACACACTATCGACCTTCAGCTACCTATCTGGCATCAATGGTATTAATTGAAAGTAGCAAACCTGAAAATTCTGAAGGTTTCTACATAATGCCCTTGTCTCAACCGACTATAGAGCAAGTTATGGCTCCAGCAAAGACCGATCAAATTATTGTTGCGGGCACAACACTAGTAATTCGTGGTAAACGGTTACGCGGTGAGATTACCCGAATCCGTTTAAGTAATACAGAGACTTTAATAGTACCTCATGATGTTAAAGAAACACAAATTAGCCTGTTAGTCCCATCAGATTTATCCGCAAGTGTGCAAGGTATCCAAGTTGTCCATCTCACAATGGGCAATGCAGGGCAAACAGATTATGTAGTTGAATCAAATGTTGCGGCTTTTGTCCTCCATCCAACAATTACCGCATTTGTCGCTCAAGTGGAAAATAGCGGCGACAATTTACGTACAGCCGAAATTACCGTGAAATTCCAGCCCAAAGTTGGTAAGGCACAACGGGTAGTTTTGCTACTCAATGAAGCGTCAGACAATAGTCCGGTAGCTTATTCTTTCTTGGTTGCATCGCGGACTGAAGACACCGATGCAATTACTATTCCTGTCAAAAACATCAAGCCAGGAACTTATATTGTTCGGGTGCAGGTAGATGGGGCAGAAAGTCCATTGCATAAGAAGAATCAGTCTGGAGGTTATGATTCGCCAGAGGTGACTATTCTATGAATCCTACAACAAATCGCAATTGGGATGAGGCAAACTATCGCTATCTATCAGCATCTCTGGCCGTAGTACGTGGTATTTTAGAAAATCACACAGCAAAAGAGCAAAATCAATCTGTAGAGAACAACCAAGAGCATTTACGGCAAGCGTTACAGGAAGCTGCTGCTGCAATGCCTGCACCATCGGCATTGGAAAGAGTATGCAAAATATTTAGCCTCTCACCCTTTGAACGCGATTTGTTGCTGTTGTGTGCAGGTATGGAATTGAATGGAGATTTTTCTAAATTGTGTGCTATAATGCACGGTGATTTACAACGAGCTTACCCAACTCTAAGTTTAGCTCTAGCCGCTTTACCTAATGTCCACTGGGATGCGATCGCTCCAAATGCTCCCTTACGTCATTGGCGGTTAATTCAAATTGGTGATGGTCATGCCCTGACTCTCAGTCCCGTAAGAATTGACGAACGAATTTTACATTATCTCACGGGCATTCAATATCTTGACGAACGATTAGCCGGCATCATTGAACCATTACAAGCAGTTAGCGATTTAGTCGCCTCGCACCAAGATTTAGCCGAGCGAGTATCAGTAGTTTGGTCGCAAGCTTATAAGGTTAATAGCTTGCCAATTGTTCAGTTATGTGGTAACGAAACTACTAGCAAACGCGCCATTGCCGCAACAATTTGTCAACTCCAGGGTTTGAACTTGTGGGTAATGCCTGCACAAGTAATTCCATTAGCACCTAGCGAGTTAGATAATCTCATTCGCCTGTGGACTCGGGAGACGATTTTAAGTAAGTGTGCGTTACTTATAGATTGCAACGATCTCGATACTAATGATATAGCGCGGTTAAATGCGATCGCACGTTTCATCGAACGCACAAAAGGCTTTTTAATAGTTACAAGTCGGGAACGTATTGGATTAGGACAACGCCTAGTAGTTAATTTTGACGTACATCAACCAACTAGCAAAGAACAAGGTACAGTTTGGCAAGATGCATTAGGTTCAATGGCACCGCAAATGAACGGGCAAGTTAAAACTCTAGTGGAGCAGTTTAACCTAAGTGCCGCAACCATTCGGGCTGCTTGTGCGGAAGCCGCAGGACAGTTAGCCCAAACGCCAGAAAATGATATCACTAGCATTTTATGGGATGCCTGCCGCGTGCAAGCCCGTCCCCGCTTGGATGAACTCGCCCAGCGAATTGAGCCATCTGGTGATTGGGAAGATTTGGTATTACCAGAGGCACAGAAACAAGTTCTTCGAGACATTGCCGCTCATGTGCGTCAACGCAGTACTGTATATAACAATTGGGGTTTTGCTGCCAAAAGTGCGAGAGGATTGGGAATCAGCGCCTTATTTGCAGGTGCTAGCGGCACTGGCAAAACCTTGGGGGCAGAAGTGCTAGCTCAAAAATTGCGCCTCGACCTCTATCGCATCGATCTATCATCGGTAGTTAGCAAATATATTGGGGAAACAGAGAAGAATTTGCGGCGGGTATTTGATGCTGCTGAACAAGGTGGGGTGATTTTGTTATTTGATGAAGCTGATGCTTTATTTGGTAAACGCAGTGAAGTTAAAGATGCACGCGATCGCTATGCCAATATTGAAGTTAGCTATCTATTGCAACGGATGGAAAGCTACCCAGGTTTAGCAGTCTTAACAACGAACCTGAAAAGTGCAATTGATACAGCCTTTCTGCGGCGGATTCGGTTTGTGGTGCAATTCCCCTTCCCCGATACAACACAACGAGCCGAGATTTGGCGGCGCGTTTTTCCCGCCGACACCCCAACCGCAGACTTAGATGCCCTCCAACTAGCTCGACTAAATGTAGCTGGGGGTAATATCCGTAACATAGCCTTAAATGCAGCTTTCCTCGCTGCCGATGCTGGAGAAGCAGTACAGATGAAACACGTATTACGGGCTGCTCAGACAGAATATAGCAAGTTAGAGAAACCTTTAACTGATGCGGAAGTTGGTGGGTGGATGTAATTTTAAATTAACTTAGTACAGCATTTCATATCCGAGCTTCAGGAAAGAGGTATCTGGCTGATTTTCAACGTGTAGGCTGGTGATTTTTTCACCGTAGACATATCCGGTAGCGTGACAAATAAATTCTGTCCGCACTGTTGCCACTCAAGTTTACCTTTTGCCCCTAGCATTGTAATCTTTGCATTTTTCGGCAGAATTAGCCCTGGGATTGTCAGCGTCTGACTCATGGGAGTATCAAGCAAGACAGCATACAAATTACCTTTGTTTGTGGTGTAGCGCACTCGGATGCCTTGAGTGGACACATCTTCTGAGCGTATCCAATAGCGCGAGCCAAAGATGGCTTCACCATTTACTTCTAGCCACTTGCCTAAGCCAAGCAACCGTTCAGTTTGCAGTTTGGAGATTGAACCATCGGCATTTGGGCCAATATTGAGCAGTAAGTTGCCGTTTTTACTAACAATGTCAACGAATGAGTCAACCAGTTCATCTACTGAAATCATGTTCAAGTCGGTATCATTCTGGTTGTAACCAAACGAGTAACCTAAACCCCTTGTGCTTTCCCATTTCTTTGGTTCGATTTGTTTGAGTTGACTGTATTCAGGTGTGGAGAAGTCGAAGTGTAAACCGAATTGCCCGCCTAAATCAAAGCGGTCATTAACTACACCCTTAGGTACGTGATTGTAAAAGTAAGCCATAATCTCGTTTGCTTGACCAACAGGATAGCCAAGGTCATTCCACAAGATAGACGGCTGATAGCGGTCAATGAGTTCGCGCCAATGAGCATTAGCATATTCAGCGTAAGCTTTTTCTTGGATAATGGCTGCAACCAAGGTGTTAAAGTCTGTCACCGTTGTATCTTGTTTAGACCAATCAATACCGCCGGAGTAGTACAGACCCATACGCATATCTTGTTTACGAACGGCTTGTGTCAGTTCGCCCACAATATCCCGCGCCGCCACTCGTCCTGACTGGTTTGTGGTTTTGCTAGGCCATAAAAGGAAACCATCATGATGTTTGGTCGTCAGCACAACGTACCGCGCACCTACTTTAGAAAACAGTTTTGCCCATTGGGATGGATTCCACTGTGTGATGGCTGCGTTGAAGGTGGGGATGAAGTCGTCATAGGTAAAATTTTCACCGTAGGTTGCACGGTGATGCTTATAGGTGTCACTGCCCTCAAGTTTCATGGAGTTGTAGTACCATTCAGCATAAGGGTTGTGCTGGAACCAATATTCCCAACCGCGTTCTGCAACTACCTTGTTCTGTTCGCCAGTCAGTGGTGCCCAACCAGGTACGGAGTAAACGCCCCAGTGAATGAAAATGCCGAGTTTAGCATCTTTGAACCACTCTGGAACTTCATGCTTTGATAGCGACTCATTTGTTGGTTCATATAGTTGGTTCATATATCTGTTGTGCAAAGGCAGTAGAGGGTGTCAGGTTCAAAAAACTACTTAGAATTGCTGCAATAATTAGTATAAGTAGTAAAGGTCTAAACATCACAATTTTGCTGACTGAGGGATATATAATTTTACAACTGGATCTCGTCAAAGGTTGCGAGTACATGAAAGACCATCATCTGATTGCGAATATGTTAGAAAAATCGCGCTTTAATCGACGATTACACGGAATATCAATTGGCTCTCACGTCTAGAATCATTAAACAATTACCCTAACAACTCTGCAAAGAAAGTCTGAGTGGTTGACTAAATACTTATTCTCTCCAAAAAGATGACATTGTAAAATAGACCTGTTAAGAAATAAGAGAGAGATGATATGACAATATATACATCTATGTAGTAGCGGTTAGACTAAATTCATCCTGGGGCATTCAAAGTAATTAGAAGCATCCAAAAATGGCAAAGAATAATCAGACTGTTCTGACACTAACCTTACTAATTACAGCAAGTCTTATCGGTATATTTGCTGTTTTGGGCTGGATTGGATATTCGTTAACACGGTCTAAGTCTGAGAGCAAAAGTCCAGGAAACACTGATTTAGTTAACACAACTACTAATTCTGGCTCATTGAAGCAGGTAGAAATTACCACAGCCCGCAATGTCGATTCCAGTCAGTTGCAGAAATATTTACAAAACAAAGATTGGCAACAATCTGACCGAGAAACTTACCTGAGAATGCTAGATGTTGCTGGGACTAAGGCACAAGCAGAGGGTGCTATTAGCAAAGATGAAATGAATGCACTTTCATGTGTTGACTTGAAAACCATTGACAAACTTTGGAGTACAGCCAGTGATGATAAGTTGGGCTTTAGCGCTCAAGAAAAGATTTTGAGGGAACAAAAAAACGACTATCGCAAGATGTATGACGCGGTTGGATGGCAAACGTTAACAGGTGAGTGGCTGATTAAGTGGAACTATAATCAGCAAACTAAAAGATATGAGTATAAACCTGGCAAGGAACCAAACTTTAAAACTTTCCCCCCAGGACATCTGCCAACTGTGGAGAGAGGATATAACTTTGGCGTTTCTCTAGATGTGGCACTGACGAGGTGCGGGATTTAAGTTAGCACAACTTGAAGCGGTTCTTGCCAATCTAACTGCAACTGTAAGTGAGCATTGCCGCTATTAATGGCAATTTCTACCCAACCGTGACTGCCAACTAAAGCTAGTCTCTCTCCCACGCTGACATCACCGTAAGTTTTACAACCTGGTATACTTAATCCAGCAGCTTGCACATACCAAGTTTTGCCTTGTACGTAACTGGCTGGAATGTTGCTGACTAAGTTGCCGAAACGATCGATATATTGAATGCAACCCACTACACCGTTGCTTGTTTGCTGGCACTCGTCTATATCAAGTTTGACTAAACTTGCTGGATCAATTTCTTGTCCTAGCTGTTTGAGGGGGACACCACTAGCAAGACTAGCTGCTACTGGTGCAAAGATATCTCTACCGTGAAAAGTGTTGCTTGGTTGAGAAGTTCGCCAATAGTTAAGATTTGTAAGTTCGACGGCTGCGATCGCAGGGCTTTGACTAAGTACCCCGCTAAAGATACCATTATCTGGGCCGACTAGAAACCCTTGAGCAAATTCTACTGCGATCGCTCGTCGTTTACTTCCCACACCCGGATCTACTACTGCCAGATGCACTGTCCCTACGGGGAAATAGGGATAAGCATTCATCAGGCAAAACCTGGCTGCGGCGATATCTTGCGGCTGAATTTGGTGGGTTAAGTCTATTACTGTCAGTCTGGGGTTGATTTGGGCGATGACTCCCTTCATTATGCCTACATAGATATCGCGATCGCCGAAATCGCTTAGAAAAGTCATGAGTCGTTGTCGATCTATCTGCTTGTTAGACATTTTTTTGTTAAAATCTACATTAAGTTATAAAATTCTGTAGCAACAGCTACAAAATATGTGCTATGTTAAGGATAGAAGACATAAAGTGAAAAATTAAGAAGGTAATCACTATGAATCAAGGTAGACTACAAAGTGCAAGGAAAGCACAAGAAGCCCACAGAGAGAATATTCAAAAAAGCCTAGAGCATCGCCTGCAAGTAGCCAGAGCAAAGGGCGACGAACAACTGATTCGTCAACTGGAAGCTGAAATGAGGTATTCCAGCTAAATCAAGTTTTCATTGTTCTTAGTTTGTTGTGTAACCCGCCGTAGCGGGTTTTTTTTGTTTTTAGGGTGAGACAAATCATAAATTAGGGTGTATTACGGCTTTAGCCTAACGCTCCGCTATGCGACTTGAGATATAGATGGAACATGGCTGTGCCCCTACCCATATAGCAATACAGTTCAGATAAGACCAAAATACTTGTAGAGACGGCGATTTATCGCGTCTCAAAAACCCAAAATTTTTGCCAGTAGCCCTTAACCCAAGCGTGTTGCCCATGTACTTCATTTACTTGAAATACGCTGTAATACGGTGCATTAGGTGCGAGACAATACAGTTCGGTTAAGGTTTTTTGATGAAAATTCTAGATTACAAAGACGCGATAAATCGCCGTCTCTACAAAAGACTAATTATTGTAGTGATTTTTCACGTCTCTTGTCTTAGCCGATCTTTTTCATTTTTATCTAATTTTGCGATTCCTCCAAAAACAATTAACCAAATTACTACTACAACCCAGTGGATTAAAACTATCACCCACAAAGATCCTGTTAAGGTATATGCAACAGTACAGATAATTCCCAACAATGAAGTTAAAGTAAGAAAAACATGATTAAAGAATGTGGGAATTGCAGCTTTAAAAAATAGTTTAGCATTCAATGGATGATATAAAATAAACAAGACTAAACTCACAATTGCCCATAAACTCCATCTTAACCAATTGGTTATTTCGCTAGGATGAGGAAGCAAAATAACACGAAAAAAGAGTTCTTCAATAATCGCAGGTGTAAACAAACAACGCAACATTAATAAGCATTTGTCAATCCAATTTGCAGACCAAATGTTTATCTGTAAAAACCCAAATTTCCAGCCATAAGGTATGGCAATAATACTATAAACTATCAGCAGTAAAACAAGAACTAACCAATCTTGTCGTGTAAGAAGTACTAACGACGCTAGAACACGATTTAAAATAACTGAAAGTGGTGAAATATTAGTAAAGGGAATCTGAAATTGTCCTAAAAAGACTGTTGGTGCAATGGGTATAATATCGGATTGCCAACCACCTACTTGATTGGTTCGCAATACTTGCATAGTTGCACCATGTTTGAAAAATATTATGGCGAGATCGTCGTGTGCTTGTCGTGGCATTATTGTTCGCCATGTTGTCAAACCAGCCCAAACACTACGATCTTGAAATGGTTCCGTCGTTTCTCCGATTCCCGTACCTGCGAGTATACCTGCTTGACTCTGCCAATCAGCACGAATTATCCCCAAGGGCGCTAATTGTTGTTCTAAAGATTTACCTAATTCAACTAGCTGCTGAAAGCGTAATGCTTGCGGATGATTAGGGTTTTTGCCTATCCAAGTTTGAATTTGAGGAGTTGTAGCAACTTGGTTTTTAATTGCCATTATCGCGGCATAAAGTGCTTGGCTTGAGTCTTGGACGCATGATGTACCAGGTGATACCATTGCCCCACCAGTACCATCGCCAACGCGATAACGTGCCATTGTTACCTGTAATTGTTGCTGAAATTGCTCTAAAGGCGAAAGTTTAATACCATCAAAATCATAATCTTGCGTTACAGGGTCGAATTTAATCAGAATATCTGATACTGGACGTGTTGCCAGCCAGCCACGTTGCAAATTACCCATATAATCAGCCCATGTATGCGTTCCGGCAATAATTCCATCAGGGTTATGGGCATAAATTTGATGGTATTTAGTCTCAAAACGTAATTCCTTAGTAAACTCGTCGCGGACAACTTCTGCAATTCCAAAAGCAAAATGTCCGGTGATAGTATAAGGTACTGCGATCGCTTCAGCTTTACGTCCGCCAATTCCACCGAATAAGTGTAGTACAATCGCTTTATCGCCTTGTTGCCATTTTGATATAGATGTTTCTACAGGTTTTAACAAGGCAGTATTGAATTTACCTTTATTTTTTTCGGTATTTTGCCAATTTACCTCTTGGATATAATTTAGCCCTAATTCCTTCCCAGTGATGATTTGACGGGGTTGAATTTGAAACAGAGAACGAGGTGCAAGGGCGTTTACTGTAAATACGGCATTTGCATCTTTAGCACCATAAATATACCAACCATCTTCACCCGCAGGTGATTTTTCGATTTGCTGCGAACTCGAAGGCGCAAAGTTTCGTGTATCTATTACTTGTTGGGGAATACGAATAGTTTCTTGAATACCATCAAATTTATTTGAGTTAGGGTTATAGTGCTGGACAGAAAAATAATCGCTATCTTGTTTATCTTTTGTAGATAAAAGATTAGATGTAACCGGGTTAATTATTTTCACCAACCCATAAAATCTACCAGTTGCCATAACAGGTTCGCGTTCAATTTGCAAAATAGATTTTTCTGCATTTGCATTAATAATTGTATCTGCATCCAAAGCAACAATTGCATCATCATTAGGATTTGCACCTGCCAAAGAACGTAAAATCCCTACCTGACGAACTCCATTTAGTCGAAAAGGATGAATATTACCTTGGTTTTGACTTTTAATAACTTCCGAAGTGAAGTTTATATCTCGCGTTACAGCTTTAACTTTAGCAAGCAAATCTTCATTCTTTTTCCACTCCAAACGCACAATCTTTCCTAGCAAATTTTGTGCTGTAGGTGGTGCATATTGCACTTCCATCCATACCCAATCTAAACCATCTTGTAATTGCTGTTTTGTTGGTAAGATTAACCTTCCTACCCAGTCGCCAACAGGTTTATAAAGTTTTGCCGATGGAATTTGTGCAACTGGATAAAAACCAGGTTGATTAAAGTTTTGTCGAGTATGTATCGCGTAATTGCTTTCTTGTTGTACTAGCTGTGCTTCTCTTGCGGGGAGTCTCTGGGATGCAATTACTACTATAAATACTATAAGTAAGAATATCGGAAATACTAGCCTTATTTTTTGATTCAATCTACGCCAAATCATATATTATTAGTAACTAATATTATATCCGCTTGATTACTTCTTAAATTCCAATAACCCCACTCCACAAAAGCTATACGTTGTCTTCTCTCTCCAAAAATTACGTGAGGAGATTAAGCAAAATAACTGGCGTGTGGGGTGCAATGACTGTGATAATTATAACTAATTATGCCGAGATAATAGCTCAATCTCATGTCATACCATTACTGCAACTGCAAAACATAATATAGGATTACTATTTGATTTTTGAACGAAATTAGGTATTGTAGAGGAGCCAGTGCGTTGCGGTGAATCCAGCGCTGTAGGCGGGTTTCCCGCCGTAGGCGACTGGTGAACCCGAAGGGAGGTTCCCTCCGTTGTAGCAACTGGCATTGTGTTAGAACGGAGTTCGTAACGCACTATTATCAAGGGTTTGATGCCGTACTCTCCGCGCTCACATCCTACGTATATTTTCAGAAATAAAACCGGATTCCTATAGTAAAACTTTTCATTAGGGATCAGGTTTTTTTGAGTGATGAAAAATTAGTGAAAATAGCCAAATTTAACCAAAATTTTAACTAATTATAATTTTTTTATTTATACCAAATTGCTAGAGTGGATTTTACAAACACTTCTGTGATGCCGCGTAATCCAAACAATCTATGCATCGAAAATTGAACGATGTATGGGTTTCAATCATTGATTATTCTCAGAGATTATCAAACAATGAAATGTAAAGCAATATCTTCTTGGGCGATCGCAAAGCTGTCTTTTGCCTGCGGCATCAGTTTATTGAGTGCGAAATTGGTAGAGGCTGCTGTTACCTACAGCGCATGGCCTAGCACCACAACTGTAGTCACTGCTGATGGCTCTAACCAGTTCGGTGGTAATCTTAGCGGTTTGTTCTACGATCCTGCGGCTGGAACCCAACAAGCCATTTTGTGGGCGGTGCAAAATTCACCATCAAAACTCTACAACATGGTTTGGAACGGCAGCACTTTTGTCAAAAATACTACTAATGGTTGGAGTTCTGGAAAAACGTTGCGCTATCCCAATGGTACTGGTGCGCCGGATGCAGAAGGCGTGACCAAAGCCGAGCTTTCTTCAACGACTATCTATGTTTCTACTGAGCGAGATGGTAGCGGCTCGAACCGCTTCAGCGTACTGAGTTATGACAGCAGCAGCAGTGTTACCACCCTCAATGCCATCAAGGAATGGAACTTAACTTCTAATTTGCCGACGGTTAGCTCCACTAATCTAGGCTTGGAAGCGATCGCCTGGGTTCCAGATAGTTATTTGCAGGCTAATGGATTCATAGACGAAAGTACCAATCAGCCGTACAACCCAGCCAATTATCCGTTACACGGCACGGGATTGTTTTTTGTTGGACTGGAAGCGAATGGACAAATTTACGCCTACGCGCTCAACTCTGACTCGACGTATCAGCGTATCGCTACCATTGCCAGTGGTAATACGAAGATTATGGATTTATCCTTCGATCGCGATAATGAGACTTTATGGGCGTATTGCGATAACAATTGCAGCAACCGCTCAACTTTACTCGCTATTGATACCACTGTTGGCTCTCCAACGAAAGGCAAATTTATCATCAGCAAGGGTTACGAACGCCCGAGTTCGATGTCAAATATTAACAATGAAGGCATCGCCATTGCGCCCAATTCTGAATGCATCAGTAATCTAAAACAGTTCTTCTGGGCGGATGATTCCGAAACTAGCGGTCATGCAATCCGTCGTGGAACAATTCCTTGTGGACGATTGTTTTAAGCTAATATCGATCGATTCTTATCTGCTGGTGCGAGTTTAGGTAGTTGAGGAAAGTGACTCGTCCTTATTTGACGTTCTCTCCCGTTATACTAGACCTCTTGGAAAAGTCCCCTAACACCTCACCCCCAGCCCCTCCCGAAAAGCGGCTACGGTGTACACACAAGTCTTTAAG
>NZ_NOLI01000350.1:0-1600 GCF_002245975.1 Nostoc sp. 'Peltigera membranacea cyanobiont' 213
AGGGACTTCCATAAAATAAACTATTCCACCAACAATAATGATAATCATTTTAAAGGGGGGTGAAGGGGCTGCCGTCGGCAGCCCTTTCACCCCCCTTTTGTAGTAATTTAAATAATGACGCTTGTTTTTCAGTGTGGTAACTAATGGCCATAGTATTAACTGATTCTCTCAAAAAGTTGTTGATTGAAACTGCATTTCAATTAAAAGGTGCAGCAAAGCGTAAATTTATGGCACAGACAGTTCAGGGCTTAGGTTTGGGAGGGCAAAGGCTTGCACAATCAGAATTAGGATGGAATCGAGATCCTATTAGGAAAGGAAGGAGAGAATTAGAAAGTGGTATTACTTGTGTTGATAACATGAGTGGCAAAGGGCGTTATAAAGCAGAAGAACACTTGCCAAATCTTTTAGAAGATATAAAAAATATAGTGGATTCGCAAAGCCAAACTGACCCTAGTTTTAAAAGTCAAAGACTATATACCAGACTCAGTGCTGCCGAAGTCAGAAAGCAACTAATAGAAAAGTATGGTTATAGTGATGAAAAGTTACATACGTCAGAAACAATCCGAGTAAAATTAAATAATTTAGGTTACAAGCTCAGAAGGGTAAAGAAAGTTCAACCTCAAAAAAAATTCCGCAAACCGATGCAATCTTTGAGCAATTAGACATAGTTAATATTGATGCTTCGGAAGATAAGAGTGTTTTACGTCTAAGTATGGACGGAAAAGCCCGCGTTAAGATTGGCTCATTTGATCGAGGGGGTAAAAGCCGGGACGGAGCGAAAGCTGATGACCATGATTATAATCCAAAAACAACTGTAACTCCTTATGGTATCTTTCTTCCAGAGCTTGATGAGCTATTTTTGTACTTTACAGAATCGAAAGTTACAAGCGATTTTATTGTTGATATTTTAGAAGATTTTTGGTTAGAACAAAAGCATCGTTTTTCCGATATTCAAACCTTACTTCTCAATCAAGATAATGGTCCACAGAATAGCTCACGGCGTACTCAATTTATGAAACGTATAGTAGAGTTTGCTCAAAAACATCAAGTAAATATACGTTTAGCTTATTATCCGCCCTATCATAGTAAATATAACCCAATAGAAAGGACGTGGGCAGTACTAGAAAATCACTGGAATGGTAGCATTTTAAATGAACTAGAAACGGCTCTAAATTTTGCCAGCACTATGACATGGAACGGGAAACATCCAGTCGTTAAGTTAGTACACAAAACTTATGAGAATGGGGTCAAGCTTACAAAAAAAGCTATGGCTCAAATTGAAAAACAGATTGAGCGGCTAACCGATTCTACCCATGAACTTTTCCCAAATTTAGGTAATTGGTTTATTGATATTTGTTGTAGTAAAACAAAAGTTATTTGATTTTAATAACAGCATTTATTTAGCTACAAAACATACTAATCCTACACTGTTTAACTTCAAAATAGATGAGAAGTGTATAGATTCTTCATGCATAGATGAGGGGGAGAAAAGGTGTTGCCCTCGGCAACACCTTTTCTCCCCCCTTAAAATGATTATCATTCTTGAGAAAACCTGTTTCTTGTTTTTCTTGGAATAATTTATTCTTTGGAAGTCCCTTAC
>NZ_NOLI01000351.1:0-1595 GCF_002245975.1 Nostoc sp. 'Peltigera membranacea cyanobiont' 213
GGGACTTCCAAGCAATAAAATCACCAAATACAAGAATGATAATCATTGTGAGGAGGGGGAAGGAGAAGCAGCCGTCGTCGGCTGCTTCTCCTTCCCCCTTTTGTAGTAAATTCAATTAGGAGGGAAATTTTTGGGTGTTTGGAGTGTTGATAGAATTAACTGATTCAGTCAAAAAATTGTTCTTAGATACAGCAAGCCAACTCAAAGGAGCAGCAAGGCGGCGCTTTCAAGCACAAATTGTGATGGAGTTAGGCTACGGAGGGCAGCTACTGGCTCAAAAAGAATTGCGATGGGATAGAAATACTATCCGTAAAGGAATTAAAGAATTAAGTAGTGGGATTACTTGTGTAGATAATTATTCGGCGAAGGGGCGTTATAAGGCAGAAGAACATTTACCAAGTCTGTTAGAAGATATTAAAAAGTTGGTGGATTCCCAGAGTCAAACTGACCCAAGTTTTAAAAGCCAAAGACTGTACACACGACTAACTGCAAGCCAAGTAAGAAAGCTATTAATTGAAAAATTTGCTTACAGTGATGAACAGTTACCCTGCGAAGAAACAATTCGCGTCAAATTGAATTATTTAGGTTATCGACTTAAACGGGTAGCAAAAGTACTTCCTCAAAAAAAATCCCCGAAACGGATGCAATCTTTGAGCAATTAGCAATACTTAATCAATCGGCTTTGGATGATAAGAGCATTTTACGTTTAAGTCTTGATGCCAAAGCTCGTGTCAATATTGGCGGCTTTGACCGAGGAGGTAGAAATCGAGTTCCAATCAAAACCAAAGACCACGATTTTGGCCCAAAAACAACCCTAACTCCCTATGGTATCTTTCTTCCAAACCTAGATGAACTGTTTTTATACTTTACAGAATCAAAGGTGACGAGTGATTTTATTGTAGATGTATTAGCTGATTTTTGGAAAAGTGAGAGTTGGCGATTTCCAGATATAAAAACACTTCTTATTAATCAAGATAATGGTGGAGAGAATCATTCTCGGCGCACCCAGTTCATGAAACGTATAATTGAGTTTGCTCATCAGCACAAATTAAATATACGTTTAGCTTATTATCCTCCATATCACAGCAAATATAATCCCATTGAACGAACATGGGGGATATTAGAAAAATCTTGGAATGGCAGTATTTTAGATGAATTAGAGACGGCTTTAAACTTTGCTCAAAGTATGACCTGGAAAGGGAAGCATCCTGTTGTCAAGTTAGTAACTCAAGCTTACGAGAGTGGAGTTAAACTTACTAAAAAAGCTATGGATGAAATTGAACTACAAATCGAGCGTCTCACCAATTCTACCCATGAAAAGTTCCCCAATTTAGGTAAGTGGTTTATTGATATCTATGCTGGAATAACGTAACAGGAGTCAATTTTTATAAAAGCTTGAACTTCTAAAAATAGTCAATACTAATTATTATCATGCACCTTACATTTACTACAGAGTGCAAAGCAAATCATGGATATTTAAGAGGGGGAGAAAGCGGTTGCCGACGGCAACCGCTTTCTCCCCTTAAAATGATTATCATTATTGTTTAAAATTGGATTCTTGGTTTTTGTTGATTAATTTATTCTTTGGAAGTCCC
>NZ_NOLI01000352.1:0-1568 GCF_002245975.1 Nostoc sp. 'Peltigera membranacea cyanobiont' 213
CCCCATTCCCCATTCCCCATTCCCTATCCCCTATTCCCCATTCCCCATTCCTAATGAGTGCAGAAATTATTTGTGTTGGTACTGAACTGCTGTTAGGAGATATCCTCAACGGCAATGCTCAATTTTTGGCGCAACAATTAGCGCAGCTAGGTATTCCCCACTACTATCAAACAGTGGTTGGAGATAATCCAGAACGGTTGAAGCAAGTTATAGAAATTGCTATTTCCAGAGCGCAAATTCTCATTTTCACTGGTGGACTCGGCCCGACACCAGATGACCTCACCTGCGAAACCATCGCCGATTTTTTTAAAACTCCTTTAGTAGAAAACCCAGAAATCATCGAAGATATAACCCAGAAATTTGCCCAACGCGGTCGGGTTATGTCACCCAGTAACCGCAAACAGGCTTTGATTCCCCAAGGTGCAGAAATTCTCCCCAACCCCACTGGAACAGCACCCGGTATTATTTGGCAACCCCGTCCTGAAATCACGATTTTTACCTTTCCCGGTGTTCCCAGTGAAATGTACCCAATGTGGGAAGAAACAGCCGTCCCATTTCTCAAAAGTCAAGGTTGGGGTAAAGACATTATTTACAGCCGGAGTTTAAAGTTTTGGGGGATTGGTGAATCTGCTTTGGCGGAAAAAGTTGCTTCCTATTTAAAATTGCCAAACCCCACAGTAGCCCCTTATGCAGGTAAGGGGGAAGTGAGATTGCGAGTTTCTGCTAAAGCCACTTCCGAAGCAGCCGCAGAAGAACTAATTGCGCCCATTGAAAAACAACTTAAAGAAATTGCCGGACTAGATTTTTACGGCGTTAATAATGATACCCCTGCTTCCGTTGTCGGTGAGTTGTTGCGGGCATCAAAAGAAACGCTTTCTGTGGCAGAATCTTGCACCGGTGGCGGTTTAGGACAAATGTTGACTGAGATTTCTGGAAGTTCTGATTACTTTTGGGGTGGAGTAATTTCTTATGACAATTCGGTAAAGGTTCGACTCCTGGGGGTTAACCAGGAAGATTTAGATAAATTTGGGGCGGTAAGTGCGATCGTCGCAGAGCAAATGGCAATTGGGGTAAAAACGCGCCTTGCAACAACTTGGGGATTGAGTATCACTGGTATTGCTGGCCCAACTGGAGGAACAGATACCAAGCCGGTGGGTTTAGTTTATGTTGGTTTAGCTGGGCCAAAGGATGAAGTGATAAGTTTTGAATATCAGTTTGGTACAGTGCGAGGTCGAGCTTTAATTCGTCATGTGAGTGCGAATGCAGCGTTGGATAATCTGCGCCGAAAGTTATTGACGAGGTAGCAGATATGTTAGTCTTGTCATAAAATTGTATGACAAGATAGCATAACTATGCGAACCGACCGTCGATTAGATGACGAGTATGCTGACAAACTGGCCTATATTCAACAGCAGACTAATCAAGCAGTAACAGATGTGATTAAGTCTGCCCACAAATAAAATGACTTTTTTATCAGGATTCGCGGAAAAGCCCATCCGTCTTATACGGTGGGGATGAATAGCGGTCTACGGAGCGGAGCGTAGTAGACAATCCTTTGAGTGGTAAAA
>NZ_NOLI01000353.1:0-1562 GCF_002245975.1 Nostoc sp. 'Peltigera membranacea cyanobiont' 213
GGGTGCGACTCTTTTAGGAATACGGTGTATTATAAAGGAGTAATAGATGAATTGCTTTGCAGAGTAGTATAGCCAGTCAAAAGCGACTTGAGAGAATTAGCTTGTAACTCGTGAAAAGCCAGGATTAAATGGAGGACTATGCAAGCATCAACTTCAAATCAAGGCATATTTTGGGAAGAAGCGCGAGAGCAATTTGAAGAAATAGTAGGCTGGCTAGACTCGGATAGTATTTGTGGCTTAGAGCATGGGGAGATAGAGAATAAGCTGCTCTCTAACGGGTACGAACTATTGAGACGGTTGCTGCAAGGATACTTTAACAAACGCAGTGAAGACGAAATAGAGGATGAGTGTACCGGAAGCGATGAAGCCAAGAGAACTCACAAGAAGAGATTGTCGCGGAAATTAACGACAATATTTGGCACAGTAATCGCCAATCGAATCGGTTATGGAGGCAGAAAGATAAATTCGCTCACCCCCTTGGACGCAGAGCTAAACCTACCAGTAGAACAATACTCCCACGGACTCAGGCAACGAGTAGCGGTGGAAGTAGCTCGCTCTGGATTTAGGGAAACAGTGGAAATAATCGAAAAAACGACAGCAGCAAAAATAGGCTTGCGTCAAGCAGAAGAATTAGCTTATAAAAGTGCAAGTGATTTTGATGAATTCTATCGGCAGCAACAAGCTCAGTCAAAAGAATTGGAAGAAACAGGGGAAATAGTGGTTATTAGTGCGGATGGAAAGGGTGTTGTTGTGCGTACTGAAGATTTACGTGCCGACACCCAAAAGCGGGCTAGGGAAACGAGCAAGAAGTTGAACAAACGCTTAACTAAGGGGGAAAAGCGTAATTCTAAACGAATGGCAACGGTGGCTTCCGTTTATACAATCAATCCCTTTGTTCGCACACCCCAACAAATTGTCAGCCCATCCGATGAAGATAAAAAAATTAAGCGACCTCGACCAATTGGGAAGCGTGTTTGGGCTTCTTTAACTAAACAACCAGAACTTGTGATCTCCGAAGCATTTGATGAGGCATTACACCGTGACCCAAACAAGCAAAAACGTTTTTGTGCATTGGTAGATGGAAATAAAACACAATTGTCGCTGCTGAATAAATTTGCGAAATGTCACAATCTCAACTTAACGATTGTCCTCGATATTATCCATGTGATTGAGTATTTGTGGAAAGCTGCATTTGCTTTCTATTCCGATCCGAATAAACAGGTAGAAGATTGGGTGAGTAAACGTTTACTACTTATCCTCTCAGGTAAATCAAGTTCCGTTGCTGCGGGTATGCGTCGAAGTGCAACTCTACGTCAACTTACTCCATCACAGCGCAAACCTGTGGATAATTGTGCTAGATATTTACTCAACAATGCCAATTACCTCAAATACGATGATTACTTAAAAGCTGGGTTGCCGATCGCCACTGGGGTTATTGAAGGTGCTTGTCGTCATCTGATTAAAGACCGCATGGATATTACCGGGGCTAGATGGAGTCTAGCAGGTGCTGAGGCTGTTTTACGTCTTCGTTCTGTTTACATTAGCGGTGATTGGGATGAGTA
>NZ_NOLI01000354.1:0-1515 GCF_002245975.1 Nostoc sp. 'Peltigera membranacea cyanobiont' 213
AATATTCTAAGTACAGATAAATAGGTTTTTAGCGATCGCACCTTTTTTGGCCGACCTCACAAAATCGCGTTGCTCCCTTTTAAAGCATTTCGAGACAATAACTCACCTTGGAGTGATGATCAATGGCGTAGACTGTTGGCTGAATATCGCATTTGCAGTCCAGCAGAAATTGGTAATGCAGTCCGTCGTTGTGCTGAAGAGGCTTTTTATCAAGGTAGACCAGGGGAAATTGAGTTTGAGGATTTGCTGAAACAGCGACAAGAATTTACACCATCTATGGAGCGAGAGTCAGAACAGATACAGGCAATTCGCAATCAGGCTATTTATGCTAAACCTGTGGGTAGTCTGGATGTTTCTCGATTTGCTTATCAGCATCGGGAGTTATTTGGGTGATCAATTTAGCGACAAAAAAATGGGGAAGAGGTTTTTCCTCCACAGATAAATTAGGGGGCTTATCGACTCAATAAAAAGCCTTTTACCATTTTTTTAAGCCTAGCCTCGAGATTTAAAAAAAGCAATTCGTCATCAAGAACTGAAAGGCGCTCACGCATTGGCATTAACAACATTGTCATCAAAAATATTGAAAATTTCCGAACAAGAGGCAGCTATAGAACGAATAAAAGCAACAGAACAGGTATTAAAAGAAAGTTTAACTGTACCTGAGACACGCGATTTAGTTAAGAACATTAAAGCTAAGTATTTAACATCAGAACAATCTGAATCGAAAGAAGTAAAAGTAATTATTCAAACAATCAGTAGTGGATTATCTGAGATGACTTTAGCTAATGCTAGTCGTGAACAACTTCAATCTTTACAAGAAATCTTGGAGCAGAAATTAAACGAAATTGGTAAGTTAATCGAATAAGTTTTTGGGGCAAAAAGAGCGATCGCTTAGGCCACAGTTTACTTATCCCCAAGCAACTATGGGTGAGTATTTTTACAAACAAAAAGGCGTTGGCGTTCATGTAGCGTACCCGTAGATACCCAGAGGACGGCTTACCAGAAGGTAAAGTAGATTAGGTTATACGAGGTTTGCCAAACCCCATATCTTATCAAAATCGCACTTTAAATTGGGCGTCTCTAAAATCTTTACAAAGTTATTAGGGATACACCAATTACTCAACTAAATAAAGTTAATAGTGTTGATTGTTTAATCATGAGTTTGCACCTCAAAGCACTTGACTATCTCCACACAAAATCCTTACGACGCAAGTATTTTGGACTGACCAACATGGAGATTATTCAATCACATCGCTTTCAAATTGGATATGGGCAAGCAACAAGTCCACATAATACCCTTCTGTTCACTAATAAATATCATGGAATTACTATGGATTATACTGCTGATGATATCAATTCACTTGTCCCAGTAGTTTTTCGATCTTCTAGGAAAGAATGGGCAATTAAATTGATGATTTCAACTCTTTCTACAGCAGAAGCCGCAGATACAAGCTTTTGCAGGCTTACACCTGGCTTTGCCCCAAGCAGCTGAGACAAATACCACTCCCGTGCTTC
>NZ_NOLI01000355.1:0-1449 GCF_002245975.1 Nostoc sp. 'Peltigera membranacea cyanobiont' 213
CCAAATATTTCTTGTGGGATGGGCATCTTGCCCGTCCTAATATTCGTGACGGGCAAGATGCCCATCCCACAAATGGATAATTTATTTCTTGGAAAGCCCTTAGCTGTACTTAAACTAGCTTATCTTCATAATGGTTTCTACCTTTCCCAATTCCTCTTCTGTCGATCTATCTCGCATCCGGTTGGCAATTCGCTCATTGCAACCGCAATTAGTAGAGTGGCGGCGACGATTGCATCAACAACCAGAGTTGGGTTTTCAAGAAAAACTGACGGCTGAGTTTGTATCACAAAAGCTGCAAGAGTGGGGAATTGAGCATCAAACTGGCATTGCTCACACTGGCATTGTTGCCATCATTAAAGGTAACAAACAAGGTGCAGAGAAAGTTTTAGCGATTCGGGCAGATATGGATGCTTTGCCAATCCAAGAACTGAACGAAGTGCCTTACAAATCGCAGCATGATGGAGTGATGCACGCTTGTGGACATGATGGACATACTGCGATCGCATTAGGTACAGCTTACTATCTTCAGCAGCATCGCCAAGACTTCTCTGGTATCGTGAAAATTATCTTCCAGCCAGCAGAAGAATCACCCGGTGGTGCAAAGCCGATGATTGAAGCTGGAGTTCTGAAAAATCCTGATGTTGACGCAATTATTGGTTTGCATTTGTGGAATAATTTACCCTTGGGAACAGTGGGTGTACGGGCTGGGGCGTTGATGGCTGCTGTGGAGTGCTTTAACTGCACAATTTTGGGCAAAGGTGGACATGGCGCACTACCCCATCAAACTATTGACTCTGTAGTAGTTGCTGCCCAAATTGTAAATGCTTTGCAAACCATTGTCGCTCGGAATGTGAATCCTATTGATTCGGCTGTGGTAACGGTGGGCGAACTTCATGCTGGAACCAAGCGGAATGTGATTGCTGATACAGCGAGAATGAGTGCAACTGTCAGGTATTTTAATCCTAGTTTGAAAGGCTTTTTTAACCAGCGTGTCGAGCAGATTATTGCTGGAATTTGTCAAAGTCATGGTGCGAGTTATGACTTAGAATACTGGGCACTTTATCCACCAGTAATTAATGATATTAAGATAGCGGAATTAGTGCGAACTGTAGCAGAAGAAGTGGTAGAAACACCGTTGGGAATTGTTCCAGAATGCCAAACTATGGCTGCTGAGGATATGTCATTTTTCTTGCAAGAGGTTCCTGGTTGCTATTTCTTTTTAGGTTCTGCCAATCCAGAGAAAGATTTGGCATATCCTCATCATCATCCCCGGTTTGATTTTGACGAGACGGCTTTGGGAATGGGTGTGGAAATATTTGTTAGATGCGTGGAGAAGTTTTTTAGTTGAGTGGGAAATTCTCAAAAGTGCCCTTCCTAGGGCGTGTCATCAATTGAGCCAAATGACAGAAGCAGCCAAATAAATTGCACCCAGAAAGTTGGCAGCGCGTT
>NZ_NOLI01000356.1:0-1424 GCF_002245975.1 Nostoc sp. 'Peltigera membranacea cyanobiont' 213
CAATCGCCTGCCTCGTCCCCACACTGTTTAATAGTTTTGAAATCTGTAGCGCTTATCCTGTATAGCTTAGAGCTTTTCAAGCGTGCCAAACGAGGATCTACCGGATCTGGCGGTAACATCAAGATTCAAACTGCGCGGTTAAGTCTACGCTCTGGAGGAGTTATATCATCAGGCACATTTGGGCAGGGTTCGGGAGGCAACGTATCTATCACTGCTGACGAAGAAGTGCAAGTAACCGGAAAGTCATTAACTGGTAATTCTCCTAGCAGAATATCAGCTCGAACTGGAGGAACTGGAAAGGCCGGAAATCTGACAATCGAAGCAGAACGATTAACTGTCACTGATGGTGGGAGAGTAAATATTGGTGGTGAAAAAATTCCAAAAAATCTCAACTTTCAGCCAGGACAAGGAAATGCAGGAACCCTCCGAATCAACGCAGACAGTATCAATCTAGACAGAGGTACTATCACAGCTGGCACAGAGGGCGGCACAAAGGGCCAAGGAGGCGACATTTTCTTACACTCTGGTGACTTACAATTACGTGACAGTATCATTACTGCGACTGCTGGTGGTAATGGCGACGGCGGTAATATCAGAATCGACACAGATATCCTAGTTGCAATAAAAAATAGCAGCATCACAGCGAATGCTTTTGAAGGGCAAGGCGGTAATATCAGAATCGACACCAAAGGACTATTCCTTTCTCCTGATAGCAAAATTACAGCTAGTTCACGGTTCGGATTGAATGGTACCATTCAGATCAACACCTTATTTACTAATCCTGTGCAGGCTAAAGCAGAACCAGAAGCGATTCGTGCAACTCCTGAGATTGCATCGGTTTGTCAGAGACGATCGGGGACAGTAGCCAGTAGTAAATTGGTCGTCACTGGTACTAGCGGTCTTCCAATTAGTTCTAACGACCTGCCAGCTAGCAATTTGAGTTGGCAGAGTAACTTTGTTCCAGGTGAAGCTATTAATAATTCACAGGAACCAAAGTCATACTCAAGCGAAGAACCAACACAAATCATAGAAGCCCAAGCCTTGATACAAGATTCTGATGGGAATTTTATTTTGACGGCAAAACAACCCAATACTGTCGTTCCTAATGCTTCGTTGTCTGCCAGTTTGTGTTCTCAAGAATCCCATGTATTAAAAGTATTACCACTGAAGAAAACGACTCAGAAGGATGATTAGACTCCGATATTGCTTCAAGTACTTGTTGCTAGTCATTTTCGGGTTATCTATAGTTGTGAGCCAACCATTTCTGATTCCGGCTCAAGCTATAAATAAAGAAGCCCAACAACAGAAAGAGGCGGATTTACTGACCCAAAGAGGTCAAAAGCAATTGGGTGCGACTCTTTTAGGAATACGGTGTATTATAAAGGAGTAATAGATGAATTGCTTTGCAGAGTAGTATAGCCAGT
>NZ_NOLI01000357.1:0-1395 GCF_002245975.1 Nostoc sp. 'Peltigera membranacea cyanobiont' 213
GGGGGATTTAGGGGGATATCTAACGATTTTGGGTCTGTACAGAGATGTGTGTACACCGTAGGTTACTAAGGTGAGGGATTGAGGGTGAGGTTTGATCTTAATAAGCTGTTCAATATCTAGTTTGCATGTCTAAATTTAATACAACTCTTGTGGGGTGGGAATCTTGCCCGCCCTAATTATGCAAGTTAAATGTAGAACAGCTTATTTAATTACGCCTACCTACTTAACCTCGTCCACCAATACTTTTTTGAAATGCCGGACGCTCAGATACCTGCTTCATATAGTTCAACACTGCTGGATAGGCGCTGAGGTCTAGCTTCAGCATGATGGGAATGTAAGTTAGAATAGACCCCACTGCCACATCAGCAATAGTGAACTCATTACCCAGCAAAAAAGGTTGCTTACCAAAAATTTCATTTAACGGAGTCAATAAACGGGGCATTTCTCGTTCCCGATTTTCCTCCCCAAAAATCCCTGGAGCGAGGGTAGAATTGGCAAACAACACCCACTGGGAAAAAACAGCACGTTCCTCTGATGAAAGTGCTGTTTTACCATACTTATCGGCGAGATACAGCAAAATTGCTCCAGATTCCCAAAGCTGAAAATCCCCATCAACAATTGCTGGAACTTTACCAACTGGGTTAATTGCCAAATATTCAGGCTTGAGGTGTTCACCCGCCTGCATATCAAGTTTGACGAATTCGTAAGGAATTTGGATTTCCTCTAAATACCATTGAACAATTGAGGCTCGACTCCGAGCGCCACCGTAAAGTTTGAGCATAATTACTTAAAGAACTTTGTGAGTGTGAGAATGCTGTTTAACGTTATCTTCTTTTGTTACAACTCTAGCGGCATTTAACACCCGCTTGCGCTCAATGGAATACTTAAAATCAGTATAGTTTTTACCTAATGGAATCAGGGATTTTGCAGATTCACGACGCTTGTATGTACGAGCGGCTGCAAATGCTCGTGGCACAAATTCTTCTCCAAACTGAGCCGACTCTGGAAAGCCATCTGGCACCAGTTGGGAATCGCCATCCAGTACAGATCCCAAAGTTGTTGCATGAGCCAGCTTATAGGAAGTAGGAATGCCCTTTAAAAGCGCTTCCAAAGCCGCAGAGGGAATCGGTTCTATAACTTCGATTTGATAAACTTCTCCATCTTCTTTGACGAAGCAGGTTGCCAAGCCGATAACAATGTAGTCATCGGTTGCTAAATCAGGCGCATTGGGATAGGAAATTGCAGTTGTCATCAGAAAACTTCTCAAAACTTAAAAATTAAATCTAGATGCTGGGGCATTGGGCATTGGGCATTGGGCATTGGGCATTGGGCATTGGGCATTGGGCATTGAGTGAGAGTGAGAGTGGGAAGTGAATTCTCCCCAGTCCCCAGTCC
>NZ_NOLI01000358.1:0-1391 GCF_002245975.1 Nostoc sp. 'Peltigera membranacea cyanobiont' 213
TTCATAGTCAGAAGCGTTTTTTTTAATTTGTTCAAGCAAACTGGATGGCAGTAATTCTCGCAAGTTAGGCAACCAATGTCTATTATGCAAGGTTTGAAGGAATCGGGAGTACCTGACAGTAGAGTATTCTTTGAATCTTTCGGTAAACCGATGAAAACTCAGTCTGAGAAACAAACTGCGATTGCAACTGGAGATGAAACATTTGCAGAAATTGTCTTTGCAAAATCTGGCAAAACTTTGACATGGCAACCTAGTGATGGCACGATCCTAGAATTTGCCGAAGCCAATGATATTAATCCACCTTTTAGTTGTCGTGTAGGTGTTTGCGGTACTTGTATGTGTAAAATCCGCGAAGGTGTAGTTGCTTACCAAAAAGAACCAACTGCAACAACTGATCAGGGTTCGGTGTTGATTTGTATTTCTCAACCTGGAACGGCAAAATTGGTGTTGGATATTTAATAAATTCCTCTGATAATCAAGTAATATCAAGCATATTATCTATCACAATCCGACCTTTGGACAAACTCTAGCACCATAAGGAGTAACTGCTTTAGTAAGTAGTTCATCAGCAAATTTCTCATAATTATTAACCAGTATCTTGCGGTGTCTATCCATATCTATTATCCCAGAGTTCAACGTTTAGATTATTAATAAAACTTAATATAATTTTTTGCTGAGTGTATCCTAGATTTTTATTTATCAATTCACCTAGCAAATTTTAATCAAAATATCAGCCCCATCTTTGATAAAAACGTGATAATTCATATAGCAACTAAAGTGCAGATATGCACAGAGTGAGATGATGACAACTCCAACCCAAGAAGAAATTAGATTTGCAAAAGCCTTACATCACATAGCTTATTGGCACAGATGGGTTGATATTTAAGCGATCGCTAATGGGAAGGGGTGTGCGAAGACTACAGTCCTAACAGTACTGGATGGGACTATTTCACCCATGACCAAGCCAGTTCTCGCGCCTACCGTTGGGGTGAAGATGGTATTTTTGGTATTTCTGATAATCATCAACGGCTTTGTTTTGCGACGCCGAATAGCCCGTCGTAGACATCGCTATTTGGAATGATGAAAATTCTATTCTCAAAGAAACCTTAGCTTGGTCTATTAAATAAAGGAATTCACAACCGAATGTCAATTCATAACTTTACTCTCTCCCGTCACTTATTACGCAACTTGTCCATCATTTCGCTGATTTTTTTACTCCTATACGGTGCATCTCGTGTGATACTTCCTGCTCCCGCCACTGATATCTCGAATGCTGCACCGCAGGGAAAGCAAGTAGCGGTTTTCGCTGGTGGGTGCTACTGGGGAATGGAAGCAGTTTTTGAGCATCTATTAGGTGTTTCTGATGTCGTTTCTGGCTTTTCTGGAGGCGA
>NZ_NOLI01000359.1:0-1363 GCF_002245975.1 Nostoc sp. 'Peltigera membranacea cyanobiont' 213
CTTGCTAACTGTTTAACATAAAATCGTATGTTATGGTTCAAAACTTTTGTTTTAGTAGATATCTGAGTAAAAATCAAATATTTCATTGTCTAAGCGATCGCTCTGTTGTTGGGCGATCGCCTACTCAAATCTTAGCTGAATAATAATGATAATCAAGCCGATAAATTGATACAAACGTCGCTCTTATCAGTCTTTTTATTCCCTACACGATAATCATTATTCGTAAAAAACTCGAATATAAAAAGTGAACTATAAACTGGATACTCATTTATGAAGCATATCATGAGTTAAAATCTCATTTTTTAGTTCAAATCACATTTTTCTTGCATAGGAAATCAGTGGTATGCGATGTCTAATTTTAGGGCTGTGCCTACGCCATTTTTCTAGCTTGAAACTGGAACTTAGGGGCGTAGGCACAGCCAACTCTTGGCGACGCTCCGCGCGTTCGGTATCGCTTCCCTCGGATCACTCCTGCACCGCTAATCATATTTAAGAGCTAGTGTCCAGACGGATAAGCGAAGAAAAAAAGCGATCGCCCACCTGTTCAGTATTGCTGTTATCTCTCTATAGGCTAATAGCCTAATTTCTCAATCAAAGCTACACTACCATCGGAAAATGTCAAGATTTTAGGATAGCAGCAGATGATTGATCTCTATACTTTCACGACGCCCAATGGACGCAAAGCTTCTGTCATGCTGGAAGAAGTCGAATTGCCCTACGATGTCCACAAAATTGACATTACTACTCAACAGCAATTTACACCTGAATATATCGCCATCAATCCCAATAGTAAAATTCCTGCCATTGTTGACCAAGAAACTGGGATTAAAGTTTTTGAATCGGGTGCAATTCTAATTTACCTCGCTGAAAAAACAGGTAAACTCTTACCCATTGAACAAAAAAGCCGTTTTCAAGTACTAGAGTGGCTGATGTTCCAAATGGCAGGAGTCGGGCCAATGTTTGGGCAACTTAACCACTTTAAACGCTTTGCACCCGAAAAGCTTCCTTATGCCATCGAACGTTATGAAAAGGAAACTTTACGCATTTATGGTGTCTTAGATAAACAACTGCAAGACAATGAATTTATCTGTGGTGACTATTCTATTGCGGATGTTGCAACTTATCCGTGGGTAGCAATTTATGAATTTCAGGGTTTAACACTCGACAATTACCCAAATCTTAAACGCTGGGTAGAAATAGTGCAGCAACGTCCGGCTGTGCAACGCGGAATGCAAGTTCCTTAAATACAAGACCAGGGATAAGTCAATAAGGGTAATAAGCAAACATTGGTAATTAAATTTTCTTATTCTTCTTGTACTGATTGAGTAAGTATTGTGGATTGCTGATATACATTTCTGTATAA
>NZ_NOLI01000036.1:0-58419 GCF_002245975.1 Nostoc sp. 'Peltigera membranacea cyanobiont' 213
CTAGGGACTAGGGGGGCAAGAATTTTTCCCAATGCCCAATCCCCAAGTCCTCTTGCCCAATTCCCAATCCCCAATCAAGGATAAAACCCCAACTTGGGCAACCCCAAGGTTTCATCCCAGCCCATCATCAGGTTTAGACATTGAATCGCTTGACCCGCCTGCCCTTTAATTAGATTGTCAATTGCTGACATGACAATTACGCGACCTGTGCGCGGGTCAACTTCTACACCGATGTAACAAATATTGCTGCCAGTAGCCCACTTGGTTTGGGGGTAAATGCCGCTACCGCAGACTTTTACCCAAGGAGAGTTGCGGTAGAAGGCTGAAAAAATTGTGGTTAAGTCATCTCGTACTAAACCCGGATCGCTCAATGTGGCATATACCGTTGCCAAAATCCCGCGTACCATTGGTACAAGGTGCGGTGTAAATTGAATCATGAGTTCGTGACCAGCTAAGTCACTGCAAATTTGCTCAATTTCTGGGGTGTGGCGGTGACGGCCGATATTAAAAGCTGCAATGGAATTATCTGCTTCAGCTAACAATAAGTTGGTTTGAGGTTGCCGTCCACTGCTAGATGTGCCAGCCTTGGCATCGATAATAGCTGTTTCTGGTAAGATTAAGCCTTGCTTTAAGAGTGGCGAAAGTGCAAGGAGACTTGCAGTGGGATAGGAACCAGGACAGCCAATGAGTTGAGCTTCGGCAATGCGATCGCGGTAAAGTTCTGGTAATCCATAAACTGCTGTCGCTGCAATGGTGCGATCGCTTCTCTCAGTGCCATACCAATTTGTATAAGTTGTCAAATTACTAAACCGATAATCTGCACTCAGATCCAGTACCTTACATCCTTTTTCTAAAAGTTTGGGTGCGATTTGGCAAGCCAGACCATTTGGTAAAGACAGGAAAACTACTTCACAGCGATGAGCAATTATTTCTGGTTCTACTGCTTCTATGAGCAAGTTAGTTGCATGAGCCAGATGCGGGTACAAATCCCCGAAAGATTTCCCGATACTACTCTCACCGCCTAAATAAACCAGTTCGACTTCTGGATGATCCATCAGTAGCCGTACTAACTGCACTCCGCCATAGCCCGACGCGCCAACAATCCCAACGGGTACGCGTCTTAATTTGCCCATGATCTGAAATCCTTATCCCATGAATAGTTAATTCGTTCTCAGCTATCAACAATATCAGCGACTAGACTCACAGCGTACAAAACACCTGAAACCCCTCGACTTTATTTTAGGGAGTAAGGGGAGATGAGGGAGTAAGGGAAGATAAGGGAGATAAGGGAGCAAACAAACGATTATTATTCTTCCTCATCTTCCTCATCCTTTGCTGTACTGCAATCCCCATTTTTAATGGCAAAAATTCTTGCCGCGTTATCAAATCATTGCTAGTCTACTTCTCTGCCTTATAAAGGAGCTACAATCTAAAAGAAGAAATTGTAAAAAAAATTTACGTTGGTAGCTGGAAATCTATCTGTGTCACAGCCTAATACTACCCAAGCTTTTAAATTTGATTCGATTGATGCCGCTTTAGCAGACCTAAAAGCTGGTCGTGTAATTGTAGTGGTAGATGATGAAAATAGAGAAAATGAAGGCGACTTAATTTGTGCCGCCCAATTTGCCACACCCGACACGATTAATTTCATGGCGGTGGAAGCTAGAGGGCTGATTTGTTTGGCAATGACAGGCGATCGCTTAGATGAGCTAGACTTACCTTTGATGGTAAGCAACATTACAGATACTAACCAAACTGCCTTCACTGTCAGCATTGATGCTGGGCCAGAATTGGGTGTCAGCACTGGCATCTCAGCCGAAGACCGCGCCCGCACTATCCAGGTTACTCTCAATCCAGCTACAAAACCTACCGATTTACGTCGTCCCGGTCATATTTTCCCAATTCGGGCGAAAGCTGGAGGCGTACTCAAACGCGCAGGGCATACGGAAGCAGCTGTAGACTTATCTCGACTAGCAGGGCTATATCCAGCCGGAGTAATTTGTGAAATTCAAAACCCCGATGGTTCAATGGCGCGGTTGCAGCAGTTAGTTGAATATGCCAAACGTCACAATTTAAAAATAATTAGTATTGCGGATTTAATTAGTTATCGCCTACAGCACGATCGCCTCGTGTATCGTGAGGTAATTACCAAACTGCCTAGTCAATTCGGCCAGTTTGAAATTTACGCCTATCGCCATACTCTGGATAATACAGAACACGTTGCAATTGTCAAGGGCGATCCAGCTAACTTCAAAGATGAGCCAGTAATGGTGCGGATGCACTCAGAATGCTTAACTGGTGATGCTTTGGGTTCTTTGCGCTGCGACTGTCGGATGCAGTTACAAGCCGCACTGAAAATGATTGAGGCGGCTGGTCAAGGTGTAGTTGTATACCTGCGTCAAGAAGGAAGAGGAATCGGCTTGATTAACAAGCTGAAAGCCTACTCATTGCAGGATATGGGACTCGATACAGTTGAAGCAAACGAGCGTTTGGGATTTCCGGCTGACTTGCGAGACTACGGAATGGGCGCACAAATGCTGATGGATTTGGGTATCAAAAAAATTCGTTTGATTACCAATAATCCTCGTAAAATTGCTGGAGTAAAGGGTTATGGGTTGGAAGTAGTCGATCGCGTGCCATTGTTGATTGAGGCAAACGAATACAATTCTTATTACCTGGCGACAAAGGCGAAAAAGCTGGGTCATCTGCTGTTACAAACTTATCTGGTGACAGTAGCAATCCATTGGCAAGATGACCCAGAAGCTGCAACAGAACGTTATGAACGCTTAGAGAAACTGCGACATTTAGCGAAAAGTAACGATCTATTGTTGCAAGAAGAAGCGCGTCCGTTAGCGATCGCTATATTTGACGAGCCATCTTTAACAGTACACTTGGGTTTCGATCAGGCAAAAGTTGCTAGCTCTGATTGGTATCAACAAAGTGGTCATCCTTATATACACGCTATATTCCAAATTTTGGATAACCTCGCAACCTTGCCATACATCCAAAAACTAGAATTTCTGATTTCCTCTGGTTGCGATCCCTTGAGTAATTTACAAGTGCAACTAGATCGTCAGACATTCCCGCATGGTACATTGCCTTCATCGATTAGCGATCGCCTAGAAAAGCAGCAAATCTATAGCTTTAGCAAATAGCTTAGTTCAATAAATTTTGTCGGGTGTGTTATCGCGTAGCGTAACGCACCTTACGAACAAATTATTTATTTACTCTATAAATAGGTCTAACCTGACGAAAAGTATTAAGTAAGCTCAGAAATTTATTCCCATCAAAATTTATTGGGTCAACTTTTTTACCAGAACGGTCTACGAGATGGTGCGTAGTGATGCGATCGTCTGGGACTTGACTTTGAGCAACTAACCAAGCAAGAGAATGATATTGAGCTTCGCTGTAGCCGCTATGGGTTTGTTGGCTGCTAGCGTCATAACTATCTGGCGGTGTTTCCAAAGAAACGTGATAAGCAAAATTATTCACAGACGCGGGTAAAGTCGGATTAGTCTGCACAGTTTCCACTCCCTGAGAACCATCAAACACAGAGTTAGCTGCACCAAAAGCCCGTTTTTCTGGCGGTACTAGATAAACCACCGTTCCGTCTAACTTGATTAAGGCGTGGTAACTTGCTTGCACGCTTTCATCAGTATGGGCTACTTGAAAGAAATTAACGGCGCTAGAAGCAGAATAACCAGTTTCATGGAGGACGATAATCGGTTGATTGTGGAGAGTTACGCCGTTCACATCTTGGGCGTACCGTTCTCCATAGTTACTGGGGTCAACTGAAGCAACTTGATAACTAGGTCTGTAGCGTGCAAAAGCTTGAGTGGTTATATACCTTGCTACAGGCTTGTTAACCTTGACTGGAGACTTGATAGCATTTTGAAATTTCTTCTCTGGCTCTTTCGCTGATTGGAATTGCGCCTGGGGATATTGACTGAAAGCTGTAACCTGTGGATTGGATGCACGGGATATTGTCGGATTGTTGTGTAATTTTGTCGCTCGTCCAATTAGCAGCACTGCAATTAAAGTGGCGAACATCAGCCAGATTAGTAGCACCCTAGTCACCCAGTCTGTAAACTTCATTTTTCTAATACCCGTAAAACGGTAGATATTAATTTATAGCTAAACTGGCGTGTCAGTTGTAGAGGCGCATTTCTGTAAACCCCTACCGCTTATGGTATCCAAATAATAATCGCTATAATACCTTAATTCTAGTCAAATATACCTTGATAATCCCTGCAATAATGATGTTACGAACCATTTCATAAGGATGTTTTACATACACCCCCTTCGCCAAGTACTAGCAGCTTAGAAAGATATTATTGTTTAGCTTTCAACCTGGCTCGAAGATAGTTCAAAATTGCCTGTGAGCTTAATTGTGGATTGTTATCGAGGTCTAGCTCAGTCAATTTGGAGAGTTGGCAGATTTCTGGCGGTAGGCTACTGAGTTGATTATTAGAGAGGTATAGCCATCTCAAGTTGGAGAGTTGGCAGATTTCTGGCGGTAGGCTACTGAGTTGATTATTAGAGAGGTGTAGCCATCTCAAGTTGGAGAGTTGGCAGATTTCTGGTGGCAGGCTGCTGAGTTGATTGTTATGGAGGGATAGCGCAGTCAAGCTGGAGAGTTGGCAGATTTCTGGCGGCAGGCTACTGAGTTGATTGTGATTCAGGGCTAGTATTGTCAAGTTAAAGAGTTGGCTAAATTCTGGCGGCAGGCTACTGAATTGATTATTAGAGAGGTCTAGCTTAGTCAAGTTGGAAAGTTGGCTAAATTCTGGCGGCAGGCTACTGAATTGATTATTAGAGAGGTCTAGCTTAGTCAAGTTGGAAAGTTGGCTAAATTCTGGCGGCAGGCTGCTGAGTTGATTGTGATTGAGGGATAGCTTAGTCAAGTTGGAAAGTTGGCTAAATTCTGGCGGCAGGCTGCTGAGTTGATTGTGATTGAGGGATAGCTCAGTCAAGTTGGAGAGTTGGCTGAATTCTGGCGGCAGGCTGCTGAGTTGATTGTTATGGAGGGATAGGCATATCAATTTGGAGAGTTGGCAGATTTCTGACGGTAGGCTGCTGAGTTGATTGTGATTGAGGAATAGCCATGCCAAGTTGGAAAGTTGGCTGAATTCTGGCGGCAGGCTGCTGAGTTGATTGTTATGAAGGGATAGCATTATCAAGTTGGAGAGCTGGCAGATTTCTGGCGGCAGGCTGCTGAGTTGATTGTTATCAAGGGATAGCATTATCAAGTTGGAGAGCTGGCAGATTTCTGGCGGCAGGCTGCTGAGTTGATTGTTATGGAGGGATAGCACCGTTTCCTTTTCCCTGGCAGCTTTTTCTATAATTTGCAACAGTTCTTCGTTTGTCACCTGCAAACCTCACCAACTTTGTAGCGATATTTACCAGATTAGTGTATCGCAGATTATGGAGAGTGGGGCTAGATTAATGTGTTCCATCTCCGTAGAAACGGCTGTAATATTTAAATTAGCAGGGTGCGTAGGACGCAATACTTGCCGTAAGCATCGCTACCCTCGCAATAACATTCACTCATTCACAAATATAAAAGACTCGTTAATGGAGTTCAAAGACTCATTAATGGAGCTAAAAGACTCATTAATGGAGTTCAAAGCCTCATTAATGGAGCTAAAAGACTCATTAATGGAGTTCAAAGCCTCATTAATGGAGTTCAAAGACTCATTAACGGAGTTCAAAGACTCATTAACGGAGTTCAAAGCCTCATTAATGGAGTTCAAAGGTGCATTACGCTTTCGCGCTAACACACCCTACAACTACGATCGCTTTATAATTGCGATGTCTACGATGGGCGTAGATGCGGCATCACCAACGCTACAGGCGATCGCTTATTGTGAGATGAGGTCTACTAAACACTCTTGCCTAAATATTGGAAAATTGTAGTTTATTACTCTAAATGCTTAACAGGCATTGATACTAGGTTTCCCAAGCAATGAGCAACTTCTTTCCGATGACAGCGATTCGGGTTCATTTCAGCACACAACAGTAAAACATTACCAGTTTGAGCAATTTGTGCAATTTCATGTAGAGCTATATCTGCTTCTTCTTGATTTACTGGAATCCAATTTTCTTTTCCAGATGTATTACCTAAAGCAGTTTTAGAAATATACTCAATATTATTTAGTTCACAGAATATTTTAATTTTGTCGCCGTACCATTTACGACTCCAAGCACGAGGAACCATCCTGACATCAACAACACATTCCACATCAAACTTTTGTAGGTATTCCAAGAAGGCATCGTAGTCTTTGCGATTGCCATATCCAAAAGTAAGTATACATCTTGTTTTAGCAATATCTTTAACTTTCATTTTCAATTCCTGGAACAATCAAGTTTAAATATAGTAAAACTCTTGCTGTACAGACTGTTTCTGAGTGCATCTCAACTTTTGTAAAAATATCTCTAGACCTAGCGAATGGAATTCGCGGCTATACAGACAAAACCCACCTCCGTGGGTTTCAAATTCCTTGAGTCCGCGCAGGCGGACTTGGTTTGTATAGCCAAGCCAGTGCGGTCTTGGGGGTTTCCCCCATGAGCAACTGGCGTGCGATTTCTAATCGCCAGGTATATTTGCTTTCGGTGAGATGCTTCCCTGTTTCTTGATATTTAGTGTTAATTGAAGGGTATGTTTTAGTTGCAATTAAAATTTTCCTTCTTTCCATACCACAACCTCTATATGAACTAGCTAACTAAGTGATATTATAGACACATGATTAATTTCAGTATGGTATCAAAATTTTCCATTATATACTGCCGAAACTCTCAAAATTTTGGAAAATAATAAAGTAAGTCGAATATTATACGACTAACCTAAATTCTTCTCGGAAAATATGACTCATCCTTTCCTTGAACGCCTGCGTAGTCCAGATAGCCCAGTCCTCGTATTTGACGGGGCGATGGGAACCAATTTACAAACCCAAAACCTGACTGCTGAAGACTTCGGCGGCCCACAGTATGAAGGTTGTAACGAATACTTAGTCCACACGAAACCCGAAGCAGTCGCTAAGGTTCACCGCGACTTTCTCGCCGCTGGTGCTGATGTCATTGAAACCGATACCTTTGGTAGTACGTCCCTGGTGCTGGCAGAATATGACTTGGCAGACCAAGCCTACTACCTCAGCAAGACAGCCGCAGAATTGGCCAAGCGTGTAGCTGCGGAATTTTCCACACCAGAAAAACCCCGGTTTGTGGCAGGTTCCATCGGCCCCACAACGAAACTTCCTACCTTGGGACATATTGACTTTGACACCATGAAAGCGACTTTTGCTGAACAAGCAGAGGCGCTGTGGGATGGTGGTGTCGATTTATTTCTGGTGGAAACTTGCCAAGATGTGCTGCAAATTAAGGCGGCGCTGAATGGAATTGAAGAAGTGTTTGCTAAGAAGGGCGATCGCAGACCGTTGATGGTTTCTGTGACAATGGAAAGCATGGGCACAATGTTGGTAGGTTCCGAAATCAGCGCTGTGCTGACAATTCTCGCACCTTACCCAATAGATATTCTTGGTCTAAACTGCGCCACTGGCCCAGACTTGATGAAACCACATATCAAGTATTTGGCAGAACATTCACCTTTCATCGTTTCCTGTATTCCCAACGCGGGTTTACCTGAAAACGTTGGCGGTCAAGCACACTACCGACTGACACCGTTAGAATTACGGATGTCATTGATGCATTTTGTTGAAGATTTGGGTGTCCAAGTGATCGGGGGTTGCTGTGGGACGCGTCCAGAACACATTCAACAATTGGCAGAACTCGCTAAAGACCTGAAGCCAAAAGTTAGACAACCTAGTTTAGAACCAGCAGCAGCATCAATTTACACCACTCAGCCCTACGATCAAGATAATTCCTTCTTGATAGTTGGCGAACGTCTCAACGCCAGTGGTTCCAAGAAGTGCCGCGATTTGCTAAATGCCGAAGATTGGGATGGACTCGTTTCAATGGCGAGGGCGCAAGTCAAAGAAGGCGCACATATCCTCGATGTCAACGTCGATTATGTGGGACGTGACGGCGTGCGGGATATGCACGAACTAGTTTCGCGCATTGTTAATAATGTGACACTGCCTTTAATGCTTGACTCCACCGAATGGGAAAAGATGGAGGCGGGTTTAAAAGTTGCTGGTGGTAAGTGTTTGCTTAATTCCACCAACTACGAAGATGGGGAACCGCGCTTTTTGAAGGTGCTGGAGTTAGCGAAAAAATACGGTGCTGGTGTAATCATTGGTACTATCGATGAAGATGGGATGGCGCGGACAGCAGATAAAAAGTTTGCGATCGCCCAACGTGCATACCGTCAAGCTGTAGAATACGGCATACCACCCACAGAAATATTCTTTGATACCCTAGCGTTACCCATTTCCACTGGTATTGAAGAAGACCGAGAAAACGGTAAGGCGACAATTGAATCTATCCGGCGCATTCGTGAAGGATTGCCTGGAAGTCATGTAATTTTGGGTGTTTCCAATATTTCCTTTGGTTTGAATCCAGCCTCGCGGATGGTGCTGAACTCAGTGTTTTTGCACGAAGCGACAACGGCGGGAATGGATGCAGCCATTGTCAGCGCTAACAAGATTTTACCCCTTGCTAAGATTGACGCACGCCATCAAGAAATTTGTCGCCAGTTGATTTATGATGAGCGGAAGTTTGAGGGTAACGTCTGCGTTTACGATCCTTTGGGAGAGCTTACCACAGTATTTGCTGGGGTGACAACTAAGCGCGATCGCTCCTTAGATGAAAGTCTCCCCATTCCCGAACGTCTCACACGCCACATCATCGACGGCGAACGCATTGGCTTAGAAGAACATCTCAAAAAAGCCTTAGAAGAATATCCCCCCTTGCAAATTATCAACACCTTCCTGCTAGATGGGATGAAAGTTGTTGGGGAATTGTTCGGTTCAGGACAAATGCAGCTACCTTTCGTCTTGCAATCTGCGGAAACCATGAAAGCGGCGGTGGCGTTTCTAGAACCGTTCATGGAAAAATCAGAATCAGGCAACAACGCCAAAGGAACCTTTATCATTGCCACAGTCAAAGGCGATGTCCATGACATTGGTAAAAACTTGGTGGATATCATCTTGTCCAACAACGGCTACAAAGTGATTAACCTGGGAATTAAACAGCCGGTAGAAAACATCATCAACGCTTACGAACAGTACAAACCTGATTGTATTGCTATGAGTGGTTTACTGGTGAAATCCACCGCCTTTATGAAAGAGAATTTGGAGGTATTCAACGAAAAGGGAATTAGTGTCCCTGTGATATTAGGTGGTGCGGCGTTGACTCCCAAGTTTGTCTATGAAGATTGTCAAAAAACCTATAAAGGTAAAGTTGTTTATGGCAAAGATGCCTTTTCTGACTTGCATTTCATGGATAAATTAATGCCAGCAAAAGCTGCTGATAACTGGCAAGATTTGCAAGGATTTTTGAACGAAGTCGAAACGGCTGAAGTTTCGACAAATGGCAACAAAGAACCAAAAGCGACAACTGCTGAAGAAACATCTGCTGAACCAAAAGTATTAGATACAAGACGTTCCGAAGCCGTGGCGATAGATATTGAACGTCCTACACCGCCTTTTTGGGGAACGAAGTTATTGCAGCCTAGTGATATTCCCATTGAGGAAATATTCTGGCACTTGGATTTACAAGCTTTAATTGCGGGACAGTGGCAATTCCGCAAGCCAAAGGAACAATCTAAGGAAGAATATCAAGCTTTCTTAGCTGAGAAAGTTTACCCAGTTTTAGAAACTTGGAAACAGCGAATTATTGAAGAGAATCTGTTACATCCGCAGGTGATTTACGGATATTTCCCTTGTCAATCTGAAGGGAATTCTCTACATATATATAACTCAGAGAACCAATCACAACAGGTTGCAACTTTCGAGTTTCCCAGACAGAAGTCTTTAAGGCGGCTGTGCATAGCAGATTTCTTTGCACCGAAGGAGTCGGGAATTATTGATGTCTTCCCCATGCAAGCGGTGACTGTAGGGGAAATTGCCACAGAGTTCGCTCAAAAGCTGTTTGCAGCCAATCAATACACCGATTATCTGTATTTCCACGGCATGGCGGTGCAGGTGGCCGAGGCTGTAGCTGAATGGACACACGCTAGAATTCGCCGTGAATTAGGCTTTGTTGCTGAAGAACCCGACAATATTCGGGATATATTAGCACAACGCTATCGTGGCTCGCGGTATAGTTTTGGTTATCCCGCTTGCCCAAATATCCAAGATCAATACAAGCAACTAGAGTTATTGCAGACTGACAGGATTAAATTGTACATGGATGAAAGCGAACAACTTTATCCAGAACAATCTACCACTGCAATTATTACTTACCACCCAGTAGCCAAATACTTTAGTGCCTAACCCATATCCCCTCTCCTCAATAAGGCTACGGTGTACACACATCTCTGTACAAACCCAAAATCGTTGGAAATCCCCCTAAAAAAGGGGGACTTTAAGAGACTTTTACCCCCCTTTTTAAGGGGGGTTGGGGGGATCAAAAGCCTATGAGGCCACTCTCAAAGACTTGTGTGTACACTGTAGCCTTAGTAAGGAGAGGGACTGGTTTTGCATAGCAAAACCAGGGTGAAGTATCTCAGGGGCTACGCAATAAATCTTAAATGGCCTCACCAAAGAATTGTGTGTACACCGTAAATTAAAGAGAGGCGAGTATTTGCGTCAGCAAATACGGGGTGAGGTTTCGACAGTATTGCATTGGAGTGAAAACCCTTATATCTGATTATTTTGTACCCAACTGATATCTTTCATTTAACAGTTGGGTATTATAAGCTTACCCTGTTAACAACATCTTCCTAAATTTGCCTTTATATAAAATACATTTCCGCAAATTCACTGTGAAGTTATGTCTTCCTGTTTATCAGACTTGAATTAAATAATTTTCCAAAAATCAGTATTTACCGGATAAGATAAACAATTCATAAATGATATAAATTGAAGAAATTGTCTTTTGTTGTAGCTACTTTATTTGAAAGTTAGTCCAACAAAAACCAGTGCTTAAATCAATAGAACTTCAGCTTATGCCTATAAAAATACTTTGTAGGCATAGTTGCAAACGTCTGAACAAATAGTAAATCCGCTATAAATCACTTGACAAGGAAACAGCTATGTCTCGAAAACTTCAGCTAGTCAAGGCAATTCAAAAAAGCTTAAAACAAATTATTAAGCAGTTTTTATCTACGATTAACAAACAAATTATTTGGCTACTACGAGCATTTTTTGGCAATCGAAGAAGACAGGGATCGGCAAGTGCTGGCTTTGTGTTGCCAACAGTAGCGATGGTAATTTTGGTAGTCGTACTGTTGACAACTGTAATTTTGTTTCGGTCTTTTGAACGCTCTAAAAATGCTAGTAATGTAAGGGTGAATGAAGCGACAATGCAAGCCGCTACTCCTGCCTTAGACAGGGCTAAAGCTAAAATAACTGGACTGTTTGCTGACCCGACTCTACCACGTTCTGTCCCATCAAATCTAACACTATATAACACCTTAAAGAATAAACTTTCAGTCTATACATTTGGTGACGAAACTCCCATAACTCTGGCTTATAATCTTGATAAAGATACGACAATTGAAGCGGATGATACTATCCTTTTAGAAAATAGAGAAAACTTACAAACAGCCTGGAAATTTCCTGCTGATACAGATAATAACGGTAAATTTGATAGCTTTATCCTCTACGGTATCTACTTCCGCACTCCCCCCCAAACTGGTACAACCCAAGAGAGAAAGAGAAGCCCACTAGATGCTAGAACCCCTCCTATGCTACCAGCTAAGGCGGGTGGAGCCTGTGATGTAGCGGGTGACACTAGCGCCAGTTTAGTAGGTAATTCGGGTTGGTATAAGCTACCAACTGGCGAATTGAAAAAAAGCTTTTTCGTATATACAGCAACGGTTCCCATTAGTGATATTGCTCAAGCCACTAGTCTTGATACAACAAAATATGAGAAGTATCGAGGTAATAAAAGCTTCTCAGCTTTAGAAATGCAACAGGATCGTAGTCAAGTTTCTATTACTAATAATGCTGTTGTCTATGAAGATGACTTAGATATTACACCTGGGCCTAAATTCCGTCTTAATGGACGCATATTTACCAACAGTAACTTATTTACTGGTGTAACCGATCAACCGATAACCCTATTTCAGGTGAGTAGTAGATACTCATGTTACTATGAACGAGAAAATGGGAAGATAGTTGTTGGCGGTAATATTGGAACTAGTAGCCCAATCAGCGCAACTGATAAAGGTGGAACACGCGTAGATTTATTTGTAGAAAATAATGCACCTGATACAAGTAAAAATTTGGAATCTACTAATAAAACTACCTCAAAGAACTCGAATGAGATTGCCTATAATACTCAGGCTTATGCTCAACGCATAGACTTATTGACGAGCGCGCAATTTAATAATCTTACTACTACCGATCCTCAAGAAATCCAAACTAATATAAGCAATCGGATGCTAAACGATCCAAGCTTAAACCGGGATAATATACGTAAGGAAGAATTGGGAAATTGGTTCCGTAAACGTACTAGGCGCGTACCATTTAAAGAAGTTCCTTATGGTACTTCTGGTATTCAAAAATCTGCTGGTGTGGACTATGCCATATCAGCAGATGCAACAACCTTTATGAAGGGTTCTGGTAATACGCTACGTCCAATGGATGCCTGGATTTATCCAACAGATGCTAATACAACACTAACACTAGATACAGCGCAACTACCTACTAGAGATCCAGACATTGTAGATAATACTCCCGTAATAGAAACAGTGATAGGCGATCGCATCGTAGTAGGGAACAACCTACCCGAACTAATATGGGACAACACAAAAGGAGAGTTTGTAGGAGATGATGATCCCCAAGCCATCACTCCTGCTGTGAACTGGACAAGTAGCACTACTAATCGTACTCGTACTACTCGCGTCAAACAGTTATCAGATTTAGGGGTTACAGGACGTGATGGTTTTTGGGAAATTTCAGCCGCTTCACCCCGAACTAATATCCTTGATGTAATCGGTGGACTGAGGGTGATTACAGGTGCTGGAGTATATAGACCTACAGGATCTGGACTACCTACTCGTCCAACAACAGTGCCTGATGATCCAAGCACGCCAGCATCGGTAGTCAAGGAAAATGGTGGGACAGTGGTTTGGCCTGATACTATGCCTATGCTTGTACCCGATCCGACCGATCCTCTTAATGCGAGTAAACAAAAACGTGGTGATTTGGTAATGCGTGCCACGGCAGTGTATCACTACAATTTTGATTCCTACGATCCACAGGCGACTACACCAGACTATTATCAAGCACCCATTGCCTGTGTAAGTAGCTACTACAACCCTACTAATCAGGCAACAGCAACTACAAACACCTATAATGCCCTTGATTTGACAACAGTAGCAGCATCTAACAATGGGGTTGTTTACGCTGCTCCCGCTACTACATCTGCTGGTGTCACTAGAGGACAGACAGTAGATAGCAATGGTTTTTTTACACCTGCGACTAATGCTGATGATGTGACTAACACTACCGTAACTTTGCTAGACCGCTTAAAATATCAAGCCAACTTGGTATTTCCCAATGGCCGCCTTGTAAATCCGCTACTACGGCAAGCACTGGCTAAAGCAACAACCAGCCAACTCACTCTCTCTGAGCAATCAGCAATTGACTCTACCATTTGTGCAATACAGATTGCTGATGGCACCCTGACTCAGAGTAATACCTACATTCTTGATGGCACAATCAAAGAAACTGCATTTCTTGATGCCCGACAAATTAAGGCTATAGATAAAGGTGGTACATTAACTGGAAACTACAATTTAGAAGTTGAACAGCGTCAGCCTCTAGAAATTCGTGCCACTACCATAGATTTAAGTAAGCTTCGCACACAAGCAATCGGCGCTGCGTCGGATAAAGAATATCTATTGCCCAATAGCGGCATTATCTATGCCTCTCGTGATGATGCTCAAAAAGATCGCAGTCAGTCAGACAGTGAAAATGTTAGCGCCACTGACTACAGGCTCGATCCAGAACGGCGACCTAATGCCATTATGTTGATTAATGGTAGTGATTTGAGTCGCCAGGTTGGCAGCGATCCGATTCACTATAATGATTACAGAGCAGAAGAAAAAGGCTTAATTTTAGCAACTGAGCTACCAGTGTATGTTAAAGGCGATTTTAATCTGCATAGTAAACAAGAATTTAAAGATGCGGGTCTTTTACCTGCTCCCAGCGATAGCACTTACGATACTAAATTTTACACTCGTGCTGCGGCAAATCGCGATCCAGACTTTGCTTGTCGGCCTAGTGACCCTAGACTACCAAATTGCACAGCAGGCGAAACATGGCGACCAGCATCAGTGATTGCCGATGCTGTCACCTTGCTCTCTGCTAGCTTCCGCGAAGGTTTCCGCAATGAGGGTGATTACGACTTGCGAAATAACCAAGGGAGTGACCCTAACCTTATACTCAGCCGACTGAAGGTAGGTTTCTGGAATAACAACTTCGTCACTTCATCGGCATTTCTCACTGACTCTGGTGGTGATACCTACTATCAAGGTACTCCCACCACTACCGACTCTAACAGTTCTTACTTGAACAACTTCGTCACACCCATTCAACGCCGGGGATCTTTCCCAGAGTATGTAATGGAGATGTGCTTCAAAATACCAGTTTCAGAGTGCCAACCGAGTGACTGGTATGTGGGTTTAGATACAGATATCTTCAAAAGGTCTAGTGATGTAGTAGGTGTAGCTCCTAGCAGACTTTTAGCTGGTACAACTGCCCAATCGCCAAGGGCTGATCTTAGACGATTTGCCCGTAGGGTTGCATTCAAACGTAAATACAATGTAGCAACGACTAATCCTGATTTTGCCAAGCTGGTTGATATTGCTAATAATGCCATAGATTATACTCTCGCTACCCCCATTCCCCTAGGTATTAAATTAGGTCTAGTGGCAGAATTTCCGCTTATCATAGGTGGTCCACTTAGCATACCTGACACAGCGACTAATGCCTTATGGTTTGCAACCACAACAAGTACTTCTCCTAGCCCACCAGCGTCCGACACTAGCCAGATCAAATACTTCAACACTGATCGTCTATTCTACAGGTATCCCAAACTACCAGCTTCTGGTTTTCTTAAGGATTTTCCTGGAGCCACAGGATTCGCTAGTCCACCCAGCAGAGATGCGTTATACCAGCCGCTATTAGAACCAGTATTGCAATTACAGGTAACAACCGCAGCACCTCAAGCTCAAGATTACGCCAGTTTAGCAGGATTAGGATCATCTAGTCTCGTTAAAAGTACAAGATGGTTGTCTAAGGCAAGTGATACAACTTTTAATCTAGTAATTGCGGCTGGTGAT
This sequence comes from Nostoc sp. 'Peltigera membranacea cyanobiont' 213, assembly GCF_002245975.1. NCBI lineage: Bacteria > Bacillati > Cyanobacteriota > Cyanophyceae > Nostocales > Nostocaceae > Nostoc > Nostoc sp. 'Peltigera membranacea cyanobiont' 213. The sequence goes on from NZ_NOLI01000036.1 coordinate 15,413, forward strand.
AGTCCTGCTCGTGTGAGTTCAACTACCTATGAAGCCAATGGGGGTTTGCATAACTTTGTGCGCTTCTTAGAAAACTGGAATGGGGTTAATGCTAATATCAACGGTTCATTCATCCAATTTAAACGCAGTATATATGCTACTGCACCATTCCAAGTTTTTGTCAGACCAGGGCCAACAACTGCACCTGCAACCTCTCCTGACCCTAATAGTCTTACCCCTGCTAATCTTGCTAAGAATAACAGTATCTTTTTCAGAGTTCTGAATTCTGATAGACCTGGTTACACATCAGATAGTACTTTCATTAGTAGTGGTTCTGGTGAAGCGCCTTATTATGTGCCCCCTAACCGTAACTGGGGTTTTGATGTGGCGTTACTGGCGCAAAATCCCGACTTGTTTGCCCAGCGTTTTGTAACTCCAGCCGCAGATCCTCCGAATGAATACTTCAGAGAAGTAGGCCGGGATGATCTTTGGGTGAAAACTCTGTTGTGTGCTGTCCAAACTCAAGCAGCAGATGGGTTTGATACTGCGGACGCTACTTACTTTGGCAGTGGTTTCAAATTTGCGCTACCTGCAACTGAACGTCCTAGTAATACTAACAACTGCCAACTCCAGCCATCCTAAAGTGTCTGAATGAGAGTTTTTACAGCACTTTTTGGTTAATAGATCGCGTTAATAAACCTCTTTCCTCTTCTCTTTGTAGGGGAGAGGTTTGAAAGGAGGTTACGAGTGTATTACACCCGATCGCAAATTACTTTAAAACATAGCCTTATTAAGAAATTGAGTATGAACCCACGCCAACTACAAGAATTATCTGCTCAGTCTAACGAGTCAGGTTTTACGATCATTGAGTCGCTGGTGGCGATCCTCGTAGTTAGTGTTTTGCTGGTAGCGATCGCACCTGTCTTAGTTATGTCAACAGCAACTCGTGTGCAAGCTAGACGGATAGAATTGGCAACAGGAGCGGCTAAAGCCTTCATTGATGCTATCAAGTCTAAAACAATCTCAGAAGCCCAAATATCAAATACTACCTCACTCTCTGCTGCAACCGCTTCTGCACCTCGAACAGTAGCAAGCTCAACTACCAGTGGTGACTATTTAATCAATAGTGCAGGGGTTCCCACAGATGCAACTACTTTATATTGCTTTCACAATGATGGCAAAATAACTCTACCAAGCGACTGTACAACCTACAAAACAACCAGTCCAGTTCAGTTTTACATTCAGGCTTTTGGCAATGCAGTTGGAACAATCAGCACAAGTAGCGCTCAAATCGATAACGGTCAAAGCTATCGGTTGGGAATTCGGGTGTATCGTTCGGATGCCCAGTTTGGCTCTCTCAAGAAAAGTGATTTGAATGATACTACCAATGGCAACCAAAAAACAACAGCAACATTCACTGGGGGATTAGGCGATCGCAAAGCACCCCTAGTAGAAATGACAACTGAAATTGTCAGGGGTCAAAGCTCCTATAGCGCTTTGTGCGATCGCCTTGGTGGTTGTCAACCATAATTAACTCGGTAAACATAAATAATTTCATGACTCAGTATCGGTCACTAAGGAGAACCTGTAGCAAAATGAATATATTGAGGTGGCTGTTAAGTAGTCAGCTAAAACCCTCTCACAAGCAAAACAAAAATAGTGGCTTTACGCTGATTGAATTACTGGTGGCTATGCTCATTGCATTCCTAGTAATTACGCCGTTACTCAGTTTTATGATCAGCATTTTAAACACTGATAGCCAGGAACAAGCTAAAGCCAACTCTGAGCAAGAAATTAAATCAGCCCTTGACTATATTACCCGCGATCTCCAACAAGCAATATATATTTATGATGCTACTGGAATTGCTTGTCTAAGCGGTACTGTTGATACTAATACTTGCCCAAGTGCAAGTGGGAATCAACTATATAGTCCAACAACAGATAAAGTTCCTGTGCTTGTCTTTTGGAAGCGAGAATTTTCCAAAGAAGCTGTTCAAAGTACAAATACTGCCGGTGTAGTTCAAAAAGATGATTCTTTTGTCTATTCATTAGTAGCTTACTATTTAATTAAAGAAACTAATCCTACTAACTGGTCTCAAGCTGCCCGTATCGCCAGATGGGAAATTAAAGATGGCATTATAAATAGTGGTGGTAGTACTTGTACAGGATTTACTGAAAAATATAGTCTATGTCCAGATAAAGGTTTTAAAGCATTTGACTTGTCACAGAAAGGCGTAACATTACAAGCAAAAATGAATAGTTGGATAGGAGGGGGGACTTACAATCAAGTTCCTGTAGTGCTGGTTGATTTTATAGATCAAACAACAATAGCACAGGGAGCGCCAGCTACTGCTACATGCTCTACTAACTTTAGTCAAGTTCCAACAGCAGCAACTATTGTTAGATCGGGATTTTATGCTTGTGTAAATTCAGTTAGCTTAAATAATAGAAGTGCTGCTGAAGTTTATTTAAGGGGTAACGCACAAGCTCGTTTAATACAAGATGAAACAAAAGTGCGTTACGCCCAGATTAGATCTAGTTATTTTCCGAGTGCAAACATTAAGGTTCAAGGAAGCAGCTTTATATTTACCAAATAGCTTCTATCTTTGAGAAATATTAATAAAAGCAGGATAGTATGCCGAATATTCTTAGTTTAAAACTATTAGATTCTTTGCAGTTGCACAGCCGAAAAACAAAGCTAAAGCAGCAAGATTTAGCAAAGAGACCCTATACCGATGGCTATAATCAACAAGATTCTGGATTTAGCCTGATAGAGTTAACAGTAGTACTGCTGTTAGTAGGAATTTTAGCAGCGATCGCAGCCCCTGGTTGGTTTGCCTTTGTGAACCGACAGAGGGTAAATAAAGCTAATGACGTTGTTTTAGCCGCACTGCAAGAAGCACAGCGCCAAGCCAAAAACAAAAAACTTAGCTACAGTGTCAGTTTTCAGAAAAATAGCACAACTCAAAATGTAGAGGTTGCTATTTATAATACCACTGCTGGAATCAGCACATGGAAACCTTTAGGGGCAGATGTAGGCGTTAGCTCTGATAAATTTCTGCTAGGTGCAAATCTCAGTAGCGAAAACACTGCCAATTCTACTACTAATTCTCCTGTATCCTACCCTCCCCCAAGTACGCCAACAAAAATTACCTTTGACTATATGGGGGCTTTACCAACTTTACCAACTCCATATTTTGGAACAGGGACAGAGCCACCTGGGTTAAAAATAGTAGTAGCTGTACCAAGTTCTCCAAATTCTACATCGCCTAGTAGCGTAAAGCGATGCGTCATTGTGAAAACTCTCTTAGGCTCAATGCTCACAGCAAAAGACGATCAATGTAACTAAGTAGTTTGTGTAATAAATTTATCCAAAATAAGTAATAGTACTGTACATAAAACTGCACGTTGATAGCAAAATTGAAACATCATGTGCAGTTTTAGTGTTTGATAGATTTATTTAATTTTGAGTAAAAAATTAGCCATTGCCTGAACATATAAAAGGCATCTTAATCAAAATATAACTTTCGGAAAATGACTGAGAACCTTGATTTTACTGTAGCGATCCCAACTTACAACGGTGAAAGTCGTTTGCCGGAATTACTAGAGCGACTACAAAAGCAACTTCACACAGAAAACTTATCTTGGGAAATTATAGTTGTAGACAATAACAGCACTGATAATACAGCTAAACTTGTTCAAGCCTATCAAAAAAATTGGCAATGTCCTTCCCCTTTAAAATATTGCTTTGAAGGGCAACAGGGAGCAGCTTATGCCCGAAAAAAGGCAGTTGCAGAAGCTAAGGGTAGATTCATAGGTTTTCTAGATGATGACAACTACCCAGTATCAAATTGGGTATCCGCAGCTTATACTTTTGGTGAAAAGTATCCCCAGGCGGGAGCTTATGCTAGCCAAATTCACCCTGACTGGGAAGTAGAACCACCAGAAAACTTTCAGCGAATCGCTCCATTCTTGGCAATTACAGAGCGAGGTAATTTACCACTATTATATGAAGCGTCCAAAAAATTACTACCTCCTTCAGCCGGTCTTGTTGTCCGTAAACAAGCATGGTTAGAAAGTGTCCCAGAAAAATCTATTCTAACTGGGAGAGTTAAAGGCAATATGCTTTCTAGTGAAGACTTAGAAATGCTGTCTCATATCCAAAAATCAGGATGGGAAATTTGGTATAATCCAGAAATGGAAATTTCTCATAAAATCCCAATTTTTCGGTTACAAAAAGATTATTTAATTCCCTTCTTTAGAGGTATTGGACTTAGCCGTTATGTAACTAGAATGGTTAGTATAAAACAGATATATAGACCAATTGCTCTTTTATCTTACACGATCAATGACCTGCGTAAAATTGCTTTGCATTTACTCAGATATCGAACTAAGCTCAAACATGATTTGGTACTTGCTTGTGAAATGGAGCTTTTCCTAAGTAGTTTGATTAGCCCTTTTTATCTTTGGAAAAACGGATACTTTAAAAAATAAATTATCAAAAAACAGGTATTATGGCCCAATTAGCGGTTAAAAGTTTAGATATTAGCGTAGCTATCCCTGCATATAACGGAGCAACCCGTTTACCTAAAGTTTTGGATAAGCTATTAACCCAGATAGGAGTAGAAAAACTTAACTGGGAAATTATTATTGTGGATAATAATAGTTCGGATAACACATCTGAAATAATCCAGAATTACCAAAAAATATATAATGGCAACTGTCATTTAAGATATTTTTTAGAAACCGAACAAGGAGCTGCTTTTGCACGACTGCGGGCAGTCCGTGAAGCAAGAGGTGAGCTAATAGCGTTTTTAGATGATGATAACTTACCTGCTCCTGATTGGTTAGCTCAAGCATATAATTTTGGATTAGAGCATCCTCAAGCAGGTGCTTGGGGTGGACAGATTCATGGAGATTTTGAAGTAAAGCCACCAGAAAATTTTGAACGAATTCAAGCTTTTTTAGCTATCAGAGAACATGGCTCAAATCCACATTTATTTGATGCGGAGAATTTAAGACTTCCTCCCGGAGCGGCGCTTGTTGTCAGGAAACAAGTATGGTGTGAGAATGTACCACAACGTCCGACTTTAAGCGGAAAATTACCTGGTATTTTGGTGCAGGGAGATGACTATGAACCATTACTTTATATACATTATGCAGGCTGGCAAATTTGGTATAACCCTACCATGCATACTTATCATCAAATACCACATTGGCGACTGGAAAGAGATTATCTACTAACTTTGGCACGTGGCTGTGGATTGTGTATTTTTCAGCTGCGTTTGATAAATACGAAAAATTGGCAAAAACCAATAGTTTTTGTGAAAACTATTTTAGGGAATTTACGTCGAGTATTACAACACCTTATTCAATATAGAGGGCAATTTAAAACTAATCTAATTGCTCTTTTTGAGATTGAGTTTTACTTGGCTAGTATGATGAGTCCTATTTACTACTTAAAATGTAATTTAGGCAGAGGACTAAAAAATTAAAGTAGCCTGTTACTAATGATGGATTTTACTCCAAATTTACCCAAAATATCTGTAATTATACCTACTTATAATAGTGAAAAAACTATTAGCTACACAATTCAATCAGTTCTACATCAAACTTTTACTAACCTAGAACTAATTGTAATTAATGATGGTTCCCAAGATTCAACTTTAGAAGTTATCACACAAATCTCAGACTCACGAATACAAGTCTTTTCCTATCCCAACGCTGGTGGAAACGTTAGCCGTAACAGAGGTCTACACCGTGCAGTTGGAGAATTTGTTAGTTTCTTGGATGCAGACGATCTGTGGACACGCGACAAACTTCAATCTCAATTAAAGGCTCTGCAAGAAAACGTTACAGCAAAAGTAGCTTACAGTTGGACTGATTATATTGATAAAAATGGTGAATTTATACTTTCAGGCAAACGTGTCAATGTTAATGGAAATGTCTATGAAAATTTGTTACTAAATAATTTTTTAGAGAATGGTTCCAATCCCTTGATCTGTAGAAAGTCTTTAATTACATTAGGTGGCTTTGACGAATCTTTAAGTGCAGCTCAGGATTGGGATATGTGGCTACGATTAGGTTCTAAGTTTGATTTTATCTGCGTACCATCTGTACAAATATTATATCGTATAAGTGGTAATTCAGTTTCTTCAAATCTTCTCAGACAGGAAAAAGCCTGCTTGCAAGTGCTTAAGAGAGCCTATAAAGAAAAACCTTCTACACTTAAGAATAGTTGGAATATAAGCCTAGCCAATTTATACAAATACCTGACATGCAAAGCTTTACAGAAGCCATTTAATCGACAAAGAGGTTTAGCATCGGCTAGATTTTTGTGGAATTATTTTATTAACGATCCTTCAAGACTTAAAAATATAAATTTCACCTCCAAACTATTATTGAAAATCATCATAATTCTTATAGTGCCCACCTTACTCTACAGCTTTACTAAGCAACGCGAAGTAAAAAGTCAAGAAACTCCAATATCGATCAACAGTTAGATTACTGAAACAAGACTAGAAGACAAAATGAATACACGGGTGCATTTACCGTTTATAGTTAATGCAAAAAATGTTTTTAATAAGTACTCCAATAGTGGTTTTACTCTACCAGAAACTTTAGTGGTTGTTTTATTAATTGGTATATTAGCCACGCTAGGAATACCCAACTGGCTAGCTTTTGTGGAGACTCGCCGCCTTAACACTGCTCAAAACCAAGTTTATCTTGCTATGCGCCAAGCCCAAAGCCAAGCCACAAAGGAAAAATTGACTTGGCAAGCTAGCTTTCGCATACAAAACGGTATCATTCAATGGTCAGTTCATCAAGCAGAAGCAGGACAATTTATTACTGATGCTGTTAAAAGCAATCGTAATCTATGGAACAACCTTGAACCAAATACTCGCATCGATGAAGAGGATAACAGTAAAGGAAAAAAGGAGACAACTTTACAAAAACATGCTTCACAGCAAATGTGGCGAGTTTTATTTAACTACCACGGTTGTCCCATCTCTGAAGTTGGAAATCAGTGTACAATCGGCGGATTAGGACAAATAACATTCTATAGCTTGAATGGTGGTAAAGCTAGACGTTGTGTTTATGTTTCTACAATTTTGGGGGCTATGCGAACTGGCAAAGATCATTCTATAGCCAATGAAAACGACAAGTATTGCTATTAAGATATTTTTAGTTGAATCAAACAAGGTATTTTGTGCTGAACTTATCAGTAAAACCAAAACAGCACCTGATTATTTTTACTCGCTATCCAGAACCAGGTAAGACAAAAACTCGATTGATACCTGCTTTAGGAAATCTTGGTGCTGCCAATCTTCAACGGAAAATGACTGAACATACAATATTTCAAGTTCAAGAATTGCAAAAGAAAATTGCCATATCTATGGAAGTGCGGTTTGCAGGTGGCAATTTGCAACTTATGCAAGACTGGCTAGGATTGGATTTGGTTTATCAGTCTCAAGGTGAAGGCGATCTAGGTTCGCGGATGGCACGATCGCTTTTCGATGCTTTTGAATCTGGTGCAGACAAAGTAATTATCATCGGTACAGATTGTCCTGGAGTGAATGCCCAGATTCTAACAACAGCTTTTGAGAAGTTACACAGCTTTGACCTCGTACTGGGTCCTGCGCTCGATGGTGGATATTATTTAATTGGTTTGTGCCAACCCATACCGGAGTTATTCGCTAACATCAAGTGGGGAACTGCTCAAGTATTCCAGAAAACCTTGGAAATCGCCCGGAAGATTAATTTATCACACGTTAACTTGTCGCCTTTAGCTGATATCGATCGACCGGAGGATCTGCCCATTTGGGAACAAGTCCTTATGGGAGAAATGTGAGGATGAGGGAGATAGTAACTCAAATATTGTACTTAGCTCTAGCGATTACAAATCGTACCTATAGAAACTAAGAGACTTCCGTGGATTAATGGAAAATTAAGATTTTGAAACCCGCATAGGCAGATTTTGTCTGTATAGTCGAGACTTCCAAGCGATCGCTGCAAGATGTTACATATTCAATGAGTCGTATTCTACATCTCTACATTAGGTTAGTATCTTAAAATACCAGGAATTTCCTGAAGACACTGTACATCACAAATGTTACTGTGGCCTAGTTGAAAACCAAGAGGCAGATAGCCTTTGCCAGTATTGAATCTGCTTTGTGTTTCTACACAACAGTCACGGTCATGGGCACAATATTCAAGTAACTTGAAATATGAAAATCACTCATATTCACCGCCAGTTTGAAAAATTATGGTTAACCGTTTTACTTCCGTGAGTACTGCCCTCACAGTTAAGGTAGTTGGAATAATCTGCATATTGTCCTTTTTTGTGGACTTTTTGATTCTATTGTTACCCTTTCAACCGACCGATCGGGTATGGCAAATCAACTTGGCAACAGCGCTAGTCGATCGGGGAATTGTTCCTCTGGTAGGACTGGGGCTGCTATTTGCTGCCTATTGGATAGAAAGCGCTGATGCAGGAAGCGATCGCCTCCAAGGGATCGATTTAAGATTTACCGCCGCCATCCTCTCAAGTATTTTAGGGTTGATGTTCTTGCTGATTTTTCCCCTGCACCTCAATAACGTCAATCAAGCTAAGACTCAAACACTTAACCGCATTACCCAAGAAGCAGATCAGGCAGAAACCCAACTGAACACTCGGTTATCGCAATTGCAAGCACAACTGAATACCGATCAAGGAAAAGCTCAACTAGAGCAACTGCGAAACCAAACCAAAACTCAGTTTAGTGAAATCCTCAAGGACGATCAAAAATATAAGCAAGCACTGGAAAGCTCTCAAATTCCCGCAAATATCAAAGAGTTACTGAAGAAGGCTAAAACAGATCCCCAAGCGCTTGACAAAGCTATCGAACAACAAACAGATATTCAGACGCTGCGAGCTCAACAACTGAGCCAGGTTCGCCAGCGCAGAGACGAAGCACTGCAACAAGCTAAAGATACTGCTTGGAAGTCTGGGCTACGGATTGGGATTAGCAGTTTGCTGTTATCCATTGGTTACATTATCATCGGCTGGACAGGCTTAAGAGGTAGGGGTGCTGTACAAGGTGGTAAACCCAGAGCTACCGCCCGCTAATTCACTATTAGCATGGCAGTAGGACAGATCCAAAAATTATTGACGGCTTATACTGCCATGCTCCTAGTAGCTAATAAAAATAAAAATGCAATTATCACTGAGTAAAATCGCTATAAAACTTGGGTAATGTTTTCAATTTACATACTGACATATAACGAAGAACTAGATATTGCTGCTTGTATTGAATCGGCTATGCTATCGGATGACATCATTGTTGTGGATTCATGCAGTAGCGATCGCACTATGGAAATCGCCAGTCGCTATCCCATCCGCGTCGTCCAACACGCTTTTGAAAGCCACGGCCGCCAGCGCTCCTGGATGTTAGAGTCTATCCCCCCGAAGCACGAATGGGTTTATATTCTCGAAGCTGATGAGCGGATGACACCAGAACTATTCGCGGAATGCGAAAAGGCAAGTCAGCATCCAGACTATATTGGTTACTACGTGGCTGAACGTGTCATGTTCATGAATCGTTGGATTCGCTACAGCACACAGTATCCCCGTTACCAAATGCGCCTCTTTCGCCACGGTAAAGTGTGGTTTACAGACTACGGTCATACTGAACGGGAAGTTTGTGAGGGTGCAACTAGCTTTTTAAAGGAAACATACCCCCATTACACTTGTAGTAAAGGTTTGAGCCGTTGGATTGACAAACATAACCGTTATTCTACAGATGAAGCTCAAGAAACTCTGTATCAGCTAGAACAGGGAAACGTCAACTGGCAAGATTTATTCTTTGGCAAATCGGAAGTCGAAAAACGCCGCGCTCTAAAAGATTTATCTTTGCGTTTACCTGCTAGACCGTTGCTACGCTTTTTATATATGTATTTTATCTTAGGCGGCTGTTTAGATGGACACGCTGGACTTGCTTGGTGTACATTGCAGGCATTCTACGAATATCTGATTTTGCTCAAAGTCTGGGAAATGAAGTATCTACCACAACCTAATTTAGGCACAACAGCAATTCTTGCACAAGAAAGTACACAACAATTACAGAGTGCGGATTCGGAAACTACGCAAGTTGACGTAGCATAAGACGACTTTAATTAGAAGGCTTCTCAGTAAAATCCACAGGCAGGGATCGGGTGGGTAGGCGATCGCAAAATCGGACTTTTTCCGAAATAGGGTAGCACAGCTAGCTGTACTACCCTAACTTGCTTTACATTTAAACAAAACCACCATAATAAATTAATATTTTTAACAGACCATTTTCATAAAAGTCACTCCCGATCAAAAGTGAGTGACTGACCCAATAAAATAACTCCTCAGTTTACCTGGTGGTACTTTCACAATCACGAGCAGCTTTTGATTGAGCGCGATAGATTAGTAATACCTCATGACTTGCAACAATCATTTACAAGTCTTATAAGGAAAAGTAACATCCTCTAAGAATAACCACCCGCCATCGGATTGGTTGATATCTATGTGTATGCTTGTAGGAAAATAGCTGATTTCCAGCAATAAGTACGTGTTTTTGCCGTAGCAGCCTGGCTGCTAGTATTTCGGATAGTTACTTGAAGCAACTTCTGCTGCAAGTAAGGCCTTTGCTATTTGACAAATTTGCTGGTATGGATACCAATAACAAAAGTTCCTCTAGCTTAAAACAGGAGAATCGGGGCTTGGTAGTCGATCGCCTAAAACAGGACTTAAAAAACGACCTGATTGCTGGTTTGTTGGTAGTAATTCCCCTAGCAACTACTATCTGGCTGACAATTACCATTGCTAGTTGGGTAATCAACTTCCTCACCCAAATTCCCAAACAACTGAATCCCTTTGATGGGTTAAATCCAATTCTAGTAAATTTACTGAATTTATTAGTAGGATTAGCTGTGCCACTACTGTGTATTTTATTGATGGGCTTGATGGCTCGCAATATTGCTGGGCGGTGGTTGTTAGATTTTGGCGAGCGATTATTACAGGCAATTCCTTTAGCAGGACAGGTATACAAAACTCTCAAACAGCTTTTAGAAACAATACTAAAAGATTCTAATGGCAAATTTCGTCGGGTAATTTTGGTAGAGTATCCCCGCCGAGGAATTTGGGCGATCGCTTTTGTCACTGGTGCAATCAGCAGTGATATCCAAGCCCAGATGTCCCGCCCTGTCCTCAGTGTTTTTATCCCCACCACCCCAAATCCAACTACCGGATGGTACGCAGTCGTTCCTGAAGATGAGGTAGTGAACCTCTCCATGTCCATTGAAGACGCTTTTAAAATAGTTGTATCAGGTGGCATTGTCGCCCCCAATACGCCTTTGGTTTTCCCCAAAGAGTCTAATCTGGAGGTGAAACACGACGAAATCAAGCGGCAGGTTATTTCCGTTGAAGAAACTTAAATTCAATCTGGCAAAGTCACAAGCAAATGCGTAATATTGTTGTTTGACTGTGCCAAAATTGATAGACTTGTAAGTTTGCCCGGACTAGTTAATCATTTCTCGCACAATCACCCCTCACTTTTATGCAACCTCGTAAACCCCAGCAAATTGCTCGTGAATTGGCACTTTTAAGCCTTAGCCAATTGCCAGTCAATCCAAAGAAATTAGATACATTACCAGACGATCAACTAGTATCCAAATTGGTGCTAGGAGCAGTACGCACCCTGACCTCAGAAGTGCAAGATACCCTCGATAATGCCGCAGGTGAACTGCAACGCAGTAACGATCGCATCTTAAGTAGCCAAACTCGGGCCTCCGATCTCAATTCTGCTAGAGCAATGCTTCAAGAAGCGATCGCCTGCACCCAGACAGCAATCAATCAATTGGGTACAGCAGTTGATTTCCCCGAATTGATTCAACTGGCTAATCAGGATAAGGGAGTCCGTAATTATGCTAAAGAGCTTGTGATTACCGTTAACGAAAATCGACATATTATTGATGAACTCATTTCTAGTGCTTTAGTAGATTGGCAAGTAACTCGCCTGGCCCAAATTGACCGCGATATCCTGCAAATCGCTGTGGCAGAAATGAAGTTCTTGGGAGTTCCAGATAGTATTGCCATCAACGAAGCTGTGGAGCTAGCCAAACGCTACAGTGGAGACGACGGCCATCGATTTATTAACGGTGTTTTGCGCCGAGTCACTGAGCAGAAAAAAACAGCATAGTACCGTACCTGAATTCGTAATTCTTAATGAAGCTCTCTACGAGACGCTAAAAGCGAACGCAACCTCGCTACCGCTACGCTAACGTAATTCCTATATTGCTATGGAGAAAAGTCTGTAGTCGCTTCTGCGGCTTTCTTGGCGCGGAACTTCTCTCCTGGCTCTAGCCTCTTTCTTTGGGAGAAGAGGAGACGGTGCGCTGAACCAAAGGAAGCTGATTCTGTTTAAAGTGGCATGAAAGGTGAGGATAACTGGGAAGCTTTCACCCCAAGAAAAAGTGCAAAGTTAAATTAAACTCATAACTTATAACTTATAACTCATATAACTAATACTGCTGCAATGGTTTTTAATTGGTTCCGTCGTCAACATAACGATTCCTCTGAGACTCCTTCTGATAAAAAACAGGAAGAAATTCCTACAAAAGAAACCCAACCAGAGCCAGCTGAAATCTCAACTGCCGAAACTGCACCAGATTTGTTAGCTTTTGCTAAAGCTGCTTATAAAAATATTCAGCAAAAACAACAGGCTGAGGTAGTCGAAACTCCACCTGATACAGCAAATGCCTCAGCAGAACCTGAAACTGTAGAAACGGTAATTGCGGAAATCACTGAATCAGAAGCAACAGAGGAATCTGTCAGTACAACCCTAGAAACATCACAGCCAGAAGTAATCCAAGCAGCTACTGAAGAAGAAAGTAGAGAAGATTCCTCTGTAAATACAATTGCTGAAGAAAGAGATGTTGAAAGCCCAGAAATAACGGCAAATGAAATTGAAAAAACCCCTACACCAGAAGCAACACAGCCAACAGCACCAGCTAATTTATCCTTCTTAGAACGGGCGGCGGCAGAACGGCAAGCAAAACTGGATCAACTAATAGCCACCGCCATTGAAGTTCCAGAACCAGAGATAGTACAGCCAATCGCTGCAACCTCAGAAATAGGAGAGGAAATTCCCGGACTGGTATTTGATGATGGATTTGTCTGGTCAGCAAAAGTCTTAGCAGCTCAAGGTAGAAATCCAGAAGACGTTTCTATTGAAGAAATTACCTGGCTGAAAAAGCTCCGGCAAGGGTTAGATAAAACTCGCCGGAGTATTCTCAACCAACTGAAGGCGATCGTTGGTCAAGGGCCCCTTAACCAAGCTGCTGTAACGGAAATTGAGGCATTACTGCTGCAAGCTGATGTCGGTGTAGAGGCGACAGATTTTATTATCAATGCCCTACAAACAAAACTTCGAGAAGAAGTTACTGCGCCAGAAGAAGCGATCGCTTATCTGAAAAAAATCCTCCGGGATATGCTGGATGCACCAAGCATTGCATCCCACAAAACTAGTTTTACCCCAGAAAAAGAAACCTTGAACATTTGGTTAATCACTGGAGTGAATGGTGCCGGTAAAACCACCACTATCGGCAAAATTGCCCACTTGGGACAAAAATCTGGCTATAAATGCTTGATTGGCGCAGCAGACACCTTCCGCGCCGCCGCCGTCGAACAGGTGAAGGTTTGGGGTAGTAGAAGTGGTGTAGAAGTAATTGCCAATCCTGGGAAAAATACAGATCCGGCAGCAGTTGTGTTTGATGCGATCGCAGCTGCCCAATCGCGACAAACAGAGTTACTTCTGGTAGATACAGCTGGACGACTGCAAAACAAGAAAAATTTGATGGACGAACTCGGTAAAATTCGGCGCATTATCGACAAAAAAGCCCCAAATGCCAAAGTAGAATCCCTATTGGTTTTAGATGCCACTTTAGGTCAAAATGGACTCCGGCAAGCCGAAGTTTTCTCCCAAGCGGCCCAACTGAGTGGCGTTGTCTTAACCAAGCTAGATGGCACTGCTAAAGGTGGTGTTGCCCTTGCCGTTGTGCAACAGCTAGGCTTACCCATTCGATTTATTGGTGCTGGCGAAGGAATTGAAGACCTGCGCCCCTTTTCGAGCTATGAATTTGTCGAAGCTCTATTGAGTGGCTAATTGAAAAATTTGGAGTTAAAAATTTTTCTTGACAAAATCATAAATTTAGGGATGACTGATCTGGTATTATCACTTGAACTAACTAGAAACTGTTCAAGTCGTAAAATCACAAGTTTGTCACAATAAATGGGTGACTTTGCTAAAATCTCAAGCTAATGCCCTTTTTTCACCCCCGAAGGGCTTTTGTATGTAACAGCACAGAAATTTCTTTGCTACATACAAAAGCCCGTAAACTTACATTTTGTACCCGTTTCAAGGGCACGCGAGACGCTAGCTCCCACAAACACAACTATTGTGGGATGGACAGCCGTATAAGCGGTGAAGAGTGCGTTGGAGAGCCAGCGCGGGTGAGTCCAGCACTGCGGGATGGTTTCCCTCCGCAGTTAATTTATATTGGCTATGGCGATTTCAAGACTTATTTACATATTCTCAGCTTTGGGAATTAATATAAGTCTGTTATTTACCAAACCAAGCTCGATTTGAGCGCTTATAGAGGTTTTCACTGAAAAGACTTCTAGTTTTTTAGTTGCTTATACCCAAACAGTTACTCTGAAAGCGTTATAAATTATTCTTTGAATAAAGTATTCTTATAACTTTAGAGATATGCTTTGGAGATTAAGTTATGAAAAAATGAAAATTTTTCTGAACTATTACTGCAACTAGTAATTTTTACGGGTTGAGTTTTAATTAAAAATACATGATTTGAAATGACTAATTATTCCATCAAAAATCCAATAAACAGATAAAATACCGATAAAAGTTGCCTGTTACGTCTTTATACTCTTGCTAAAGTGGCAAGTCTTGTCTAAATATGGTTTAGCAATGCCAAAGCCAAAAAGTTTATAAGTAATCTAAAATCTGCCAATATAAAGTGCAATAATACCTGTGCCTGTGTCTCAACTGCCCTCTCAACCCACTGACAACAATAGTGCTGCGACAGATGTCACACCAGTCGTAGCACTCAAAGAACTCGTGGCAAGGTTGCACCGGGAACAGAACAAAATTCAAGATTTGCTCAGTTCTTTAGGATTTGCCCTGAGAAGTTTCAATAATTTGAATCAGTTTTTGGAACTGATCCCACTAATGGCAACAAGAGTGACAGATGCAGACGGCAGCGCCTTGTTTCTCTACAAACCTAATGGTCAAGTCAGGTTAGAACAGTTACATTGGCAAGATAGTGGCCAGCGCAAGAATATCCGCAAAGCGCTAGAAATAGCCAGCAGTCAAATCACGCTTTTGCCGAATACTGCTCCTCTAGCCAATGCGACAGGAATTTTGGATGACCAGATGCATCGCCATTTAGGGCCAGATGTGCAAATCTTTGGTACGGCGATTCTGGTGAAGCATACAGAACGGGGATGGCTCTATGTATTGAGCCGCGATCCAGAATATAGTTGGACAGAAACTAGGCAAAAGTTAGTTAGATTAGTTGCAGACCAAACAGCAGTAGCGATCGAAAACGATGAACTAGCTGTAGAACTAAGAAAAAAAGAACGCTTAGATCAAGAACTAGAAATTGGCGCAGAAATTCAACGGCGACTTTTACCACGTCAATGCCCCACAATCCCTGGTGCAGTGCTAGCGGCACGTTGTAAACCTGCAAATCGCGTCGGCGGAGACTACTACGACTTTATTGCTACCAATCAGAATAAGGTTCGGCTCAAGACTAAAGGCGATATAGAAACTAGTCGCTGGGGTTTGGTGATTGGAGATGTCATGGGCAAAGGTGTCCCTGCTGGGTTGATTATGACGATGATGCGGGGAATGCTACGGGGAGAAGTGCTACATGGGAATTCCCCAGCAAAAATTCTGCAAAACTTAAATAGAGTTATGTATGCGGATTTGGAAAATTCCCACCGCTTTGTAACGCTATTTTACTCAGAATATAATCCCCATAGTCGAATTTTGTCTTATAGCAATGCGGCACACAATCCTCCCTTATGGTGGCACGCAGCCACAAAAACTGTTAGCCGTTTAGATACTCTAGGAATGCTAATCGGTTTGGATGCTAACAGCCAATATGAAGATGCTCAGGTACAGTTAGAGCCTGGGGATACAATTATTTACTATACAGATGGTTTGACCGATGCTGCGGCGGCTGGTGGCGATCGCTTCGATGAAGATAACTTTGTCACTGGCTTCAATACGGCTTGCAAGTACTGTAATGGTCCAGAGGAGATTGTGGATTACCTATTTGACCAAGTTCAGCAATTCATTGGTGATGATAAGCAAAACACTGATGATATGACACTAGTTGTTCTACAAATTTTATAGATTGTGCTTAAACTCCAACCGAAGAGTGGTTCGGTAACTGGGGATTCACCGCACTAAATTTAATTTTTAATTTATTTTTCCTAAGAATTTCCGTAGCGATCGCCCAAATAGTCGCACATTAACCTTTTTTCAGGATTCATTTGTATTTAGCCTTTCGGATAATACATAAAAAATGATCCTTAGAATACATTTCCGTTCAAACAAAAACTATATATTTTGCACATCTAGCACAGTAGGAAACGTCAAGGGGGAGAGCAGGTAAAAGGTAAAATGTACAAGGTAAAAAGTAAAAAGTAAATTTACTTCTTCATTTTTACTTTCTTTCCATCCTTGTCACGCAAGCATTTAGCCTGTTACCTCTTGGCGTTTTAATTCTTCTTTTCTCCGCCGTAGCAAGTTCACAACAGCTACGACGGAGTTTTGTTTTCTTTGTTTACCAGGTCTAAATTTGGTCATTTTAAAGTTCCTTGGTATTTTACCTGGTAACTTTCATTTAATAATTTGTCAAGATATTTCTGAAAAGATTTTAGTTGAAAAATTCAGAATTAAAATGGCTATTCTTGCGCCCCAGCTTTTTGCAGACTCTGTACTATATGTTTATAACCATTAAATTCTGCAATCATCAAAGCAGTATAACCACCACGATTTTTCAAATTAACATCTGCCCCAGCTTGAAGTAATAACTGTACAATTTCGCTATAACCTGATGAGGCAGCCCACATCAATGATGTTGCCCTCGCTGAGTCTTGAAAATTAACATCTGCCCCCTTTGCCAGCAGCAAATGTACGATCTCTGTGTGCTTGCGTTCGATTGCTTTAATCAAAGCGGTTTTGCCATCATCCCCCGCAGTGTTGACATCAGCGCCATAGTCTAGCAACACTTTCACTGTTTGAGTGTGTCCTTGTGATGCAGCCAATGTCAAAGGTACTTCGCCAAGATTTTTGCCATTAATATCTCCCCCAGAACGCAGGAGTGCCTCGACAATTTTGCTATGTCCCTGCAATGCTGCTACCAGTAGTGGCGTATCACCCAGGTGGTTATTAATTTGGGCATCTGCACCTCTATTAAGTAATACTTGCACGACATCAATGTAGCCTTCCACAACGGCGAGATGTAGGGCAGTTTCACCATCTTGGTCTTGGAGATTAATTTCAGCCCCTCGATCGAGTAAAGCTGTTGCGATCGCACTGTGTCCACTTGCTGCTGCTGCCGATAATGCAGTTCCACCGTCAGCGTTTTTCATATTCACATCAGCCCCTGCTGCTAGCAGTGCTTCCACAACCTCCAGATGCCCCAAGTCTACCGCTAATGTTAAGAGTGTCTCACCTTCTCGATCTGGGATATTGACATCAGCACCAGTTTGGAGAATTGCTTGTAAAACTTCGATGTTTCCCTGCTTAATGGCAAGTTTCAACGCAGTATCATCATCTTTATCGGCGATATTCACCTTTGCACCAGCAGCCAATAAGACTTGTACTACATTAATATGACCTTTGAGGACTGCTGCCATTAAAGCTGTGCTGCCATCTTCATTAGTGGCATTCACATCAGCACCCTTAGATAGTAAAAGCTGCAAAATGTCAAGTTGTTTAGCACTAGCCGCCAACATCAAAGCCGTCAAACCATAGAGCTTTCTGGGCAAGTTGATATTTGCCCCGGCATCCAGCAGCGATCGCACAATTTCGGTGTAGCCTAAATTGGCAGCAAACATTAACGCCGTCGTGCCTTGGCGATCGCAAGCGTCTACCTTCGCACCAGCAGCCAGGAGCGCACACAGCGCCTTGATATCGCCACTTTTAGCAGCTTTTAGCAGCAAAGTATCGTTGTTTTCAGTCATGAATGAGATCCCACACAGGGGTTTTGTTCGTCTACCCTCAAAACTCAGTCTGAGATTGTTTATGCACTTTGGCAAGAGGGTTATGCAATTAAAAATTAAAAATTAAAAATTAAAAATTTAGAAATGCAGTCTTGGCAAGCATTCTATCTATTAACTGGATGCAAATTTAAGCTAAGGGAGGCTTCACTCTTGTCTTCTCTCCTCATCCCTTAATCTCTTTTAATTTTGTGCAACTTTAAGCACAGAGAATAGAGTTATGCTAATTTTTATGAAGATTTAATAATTAGGCGAGAACACTATGAGTCTGGAACTTTCTGCGTCGGTGAAATATTGGCTAAACTTCTTCCATCCGGTGCTGATGTGGGCACTATTAGCACTCTCAATTTATGCTGCCTACTTGGGGCTGAAAGTACAGCGTACCAGAAATGCTCAAGGGGAAGAAAAGAAAGAACTGATTAAAGGTAGATATAACCTCAGACATTACCAAATCGGGTCTATACTCTTAGGTTTTATGGTAGCAGGTGCGATCGGAGGGATGGGTGTCACTTACATCAATAATGGCAAGTTATTTGTGGGGCCTCACCTGCTGGCAGGACTGGGCATGACGGGTCTGATTGCATTTTCTGCTGCTTTGTCGCCTTATATGCAGAAAGGGGCAAATTGGGCGCGTGCAACTCATATTTTGCTAAATTTCACGCTTTTGGGACTTTTTGCTTGGCAAGCTGTTACTGGCGTGCAAATTGTCCAAAGACTTCTTACTAAAGCTTAGTCATTTGTCCTTTGTCATTAGTCCTTTGTCATTAGTGTATGAGCAATGACAAAGGACTGTTAAATCACCGCTTTTGTTTAGAATTAACAAGAAGGGATTTTTCCAAAGATTTCTGAAAATCTTGCTGAACTTTGCGAGTTAAGCGCCGGGAGACTTGGCGGACGATTTGGTTAAGTAAGCGATCGCCTGTAGATTGAATTATAGATTTGGGTAATCGCTGAATAAATCGGGGAAAGTGCAAATCAACGACTAAATCTAATTCCCATTCAACTCTTGTAACCTCGCCGCTAGTGCAAGCATTGTTTTCGATTAACTGTAGAGATGCCTTATAATCTACGTCATAACCAGGCGGTTGGTAATCAGGAATGGGGATTGTACGGATGCGGTAAATACCCTCATCTGGGGGCAATAATTCCAAACCAATTTTCGGTTCTACTTCATAACCGAAAGCACCAAAACGACCAATTACTAAAGCATAGCCATTTTCCCCAAGTAATTGCACTTTCATGGGTTGAGCGCAACGAGAAAACCATGAAGCGTGGGCATTAAGATACTCAGCAACCTTCTCTGCTGAGGCAGGCATTTCCATAAAATCTTGATAACGACCATAAAATTTTGTGAGCGTCGCTACATTTACGTCTGTTAATGTATCCTTAGCCTCTTCTTGGCTGGACGCTACAGGTAAAACTGCTTCTGTTATTTCCCAGGATTTATATTCGCCTTGTCTTGAAAGCATAAATGCATTACTGTATATTTTGGCGTTCGTCTATATTAATAGTTCCCCACGTGCCTGGGTCATTTTGCATCAATATCGCATTTTGACCAAAACCTCATTAATCTGCCATCACCTCCATAGAATTACTAAAATAAAGAACTGAACAAGCACACAATAGTTTCCCAGGATAGCATTTCTTATGAAAGCATTTGTAGCAGGGGCAACGGGTGAAACAGGTCGCCGAATTGTGCAAGAGTTAATAGCACGGAATATTCCCGTCCGGGCTTTGGTGCGGGATATTGAGAAAGCTAGGGGTATTCTGTCTCTCGAAGCCGAGTTGGTTGTAGGCGATGTATTACAATCAGAAAGTTTAAATGCTGCATTGGGAGACAGCACAGTTTTGTTGGTTGCGACTGGTGCAAAACCTAGTTTTGACCCTACTGGCCCCTATAAAGTAGATTTTGAAGGGACTAAAAATTTAGTAGATGCTGCCAAAGCAAAGGGAATTGAGCATCTTGTTTTTGTTTCTTCTTTGTGTACTTCGCAGTTTCTCCATCCACTGAATTTGTTTTGGCTGATTTTGGTGTGGAAGAAGCAAGCTGAAGAGTATATCCAGAAAAGTGGTCTTACCTATACGATTGTGCGGCCTGGTGGGTTGAAGAATGAAGATAACCTCGACGCGATCGTGATGCAGAGCGCTGATACACTGTTTGACGGTAGCATCCCCAGACAAAAAGTTGCCCAAGTTGCTGTTGAGGCGCTGCTTGAAGCCGATGCACGCAATAAAATTGTCGAAATTGTAGCCAAACCTGAAGCAGCTTCAAAAAGCTTTAAGGAGCTATTTCAACAGTGCTGATATTCCACGGGATTCTATTCCCATCCCCAAAATGAGCAGATCGCATATTCACAGAAAAGTGATTGTCAATTAGCTTATCTAAATTGACCGTCCCTTGATTCTACTCTCTAAAGCGATCGCCTTAAATTTCAACCTCATCATCAATAACAACTCGTGTGATTTTGAGGAGGATAGGATAACTGATTAATACCAAATCCTCAGTTATCCTTTTCTAGTTGAACTGTTAATACTATACCGTAGTATAAGACCATCCACTAGAAGACCACTTGATTAAGTCTTGCCAAGTCAGATCGAGATCATCTGATCCCCAAGGATTATCTAAATGGAACTTATTTGTAATAGAATTGTAACTAGTAACAGCTAAGGCATGACCTCCAGAATATTGATCGCCAAATATCTTTGCGTTAATACCAAAAGTTACTAGGTTATTAGAATTGACAAGATTGATCGTATCTTGTTGAGTCGCATTGCTCGTGATTCTACTATCAAGCGCCGTGATTTGGCTCATTACTTTGTATTCATTTCCTCCATTAATACCAGTGGAGTTAGATTTAGTCCTGGAATAATTAGGATCGGCAGTCAGGTAGGAGTTAGTGTTATCTTGGCCAATCCAGCCAGACTCATTTATCTGAGCATAAGCTTTTTCAACTAAAGCTACCCATAGTTCATTTGATAAACTGGAATAGGAAGCACCTCCCCAACCTGCATAAGTAGCCTTACCATTACTAAGAGTAGGTAAATATCGGTCAACTGTCACATAATCAGCTATACCATTGTTATAGAAACGTACAGCGAATGTATTATCGCCATTGTCAATAAACATCTTTTGGATGTAGGAAGATTTATCATTAGCCAGAGAAGATAAAGTGGCTAATAAATAGCAATCACCAAGATCGCCTTGATGAATATCATCGGAACTAATGCTATTTTGGAATAATGAGCCACTGACATATTGATAGGTGTACTGAGTGCTTCCGTTATAACTATAAGCATCTGGACGATCATTTCCTAAGAACCACTTGCCAATACTTAGTCGGGATTTTCGAGAGGATCTCGCTCTGGCTTGCTATACTTATCTATGCTCTTTTTTCCTAATTCTTAAAAAGCAGGAGCAAATCGGGAATAATAACTAACAATCAGGTGTGAACTTTGTCAGAATGAGTTCGTCGATGATTTTTGTTAGCAAAGAGAGCAAATTTGAAGGAGTTAGACTCTGAAAGGCTTTGAATTCAAAGGTGTTGAAAAACTTATTGGGCCAATAGCTGCGCTTCTTGGCTTTGTGTATTTGTTGCAATGGTATATTGGAGACTTGCGATCGCCTTCCGATCCCATCTTTGCAGATAAACAGCCGCCTTTGGTGATGAAACAGGGCGACCCCTATATCCGTGCTTTAATGCGAACCATCTCCGCAAGTGAAGCCAGTGGGAACCGTCCCTATTCGCTATTATATGGTGGACAGCAAGTTAACGACCTTAGCCGACATCCTGAGATATGCGTCACAATTGTCACAGGCCCCAACACAGGTAATTGTTCTACAGCTGCTGGGAGATATCAAATTATCAACATTACTTGGTATCGTTTAGCCCCGCGTTATCACCCAAAGCCAATGCAGATGATGTTTTGGACTGCTTATAGTTTTGAAGCAGAGTATCAAGATATAGTAGTTTACCGTTGGTTAAGTGATTCTAAAGTTTGGGGAACCGATCTTTCTCAACTGTTGCGTCAGGGAAAGTTAAATGATGTTTTGCGGCGACTCTCTCCGACTTGGACAAGTCTAGGATATGGTCTAGAAACTAATTCTGTTAGTAGCTCTTTGCCTAAAGTTTATCAGAAAATGTTGAAAGAGGAATTAACAGCAGCGAATCAACGAACAGCCCCGAAATTAACACCATCTCCAACTCCTTTCAGCAAGCCAATAAATAAGCAGTGAAGTTATACTAATTTTTAACTTGCTGCGGACAAAAAGCTTTTGATATTTTCTACAAATGCCAAAGTATTCTCAAAATGAATATTATGTCCAGCATTTCTAATTATTCTTAGCTGTGCAAATTCATATATCTTAGCCATTTCTGTATTAATATATATAAATTTTTCATCATATTCACCAGCTAGTAAGAGTATATGAATTTTATTATCTCGTAGCTTTTCCCATAAAGAAGGTTGACATCCAGTCCCCATGAAGCGCAATGATTTATCTAATTCCTGCGGGTTATTCTGCAAGCGATTTTCTATCATGCGATCGTATTCTGGATGATTTTTTATATAACCAAAAATTGGTTGATTGTACCAATTTGACAAAAAAGCAGCAAAATCGGTTTGAATAATGCTTCTGCTGATTTTTCTAGCTATTTGAGCATCACGCCTAACTCGTTCTAATCGTTCTGCTCCTGTTGCTAAACCTGGGGAGGCTGATTCTAATGCAACTTTAATAAAACGTTCGGGGAAATATAAAGTTAAGTATAAAGCTAATCTTCCACCCATCGAATAACCAATTAAGTGGCATTTACCTATTTTTAATTCATCCAATAAATTGATTATTGCTTGAGCAATAGGTTCCATTTTATAGTATTCATCACCTCTTAAAACTTCGGTTTTACCATGTCCTGGTAAGTCAAGGATAAGATAAGAAAAATCTTCTGCTAAAAATTTTATAGCTTCATCAAATTCATTAATATTGCCCATGAAGCCATGTAAAAAAACAATTAGAGGTTTATTAGTATTTACATTTAAACAATAGTTTAATTTATACTTTTTTAAAGTCATCTTTGGAAAATATGTATAAAATCCAAACGCAAAAATATCCACATCCTAATCAACTTTCGAGGGGATATTTACCCCCTGACAACTACTTTGGAACTCCCAAACTCTCAGTTATGATTATGAAATACTTGTGTTAATTTTTGCATAAAGAACCCTTGCCTCAGTCAATACACCAAATATTGCATCTCTACAAAATGTATTGTCATACCAGTTAATTTTTTATTTTTCTCATTTCTAAGGTAAAAATCGATCTAAAGCAGCTTTTAACTGTTTAATTTCAACATCAATATTACCCTCTTGTGCGGCTCGACCAATACACTCAGTTAAATGTTCATCCAAAACAATTCGTGCTACCCTATCCAATGCACCCCGGACTGCGGCAATTTGTAGTAAAACATCAGGACAAGGACTATTTTGCTGCACCATTGCCTTAATGCCACGAACATGTCCTTCTATACGCGATAATCGATTGACAATTCGCCGTAAAGACTCTTCGCTATGGACATGAGGATGAGCCACCTCTCCAGTGCCATGAGTCCGATCTATATGGTCGTGGTCTGTGTCATCATGCTGGGAATGTTCTGCTTGCTGGGATGTTGGCAAGGATTCCTTGCCTAATCGGTTTGATCCATTCATGGGTTATCAAAAGACTCGTATTAGTAAGATCCTAGCCTAGAGGGTAATGGTTAATCGTTAATTAGTTTACGCCCATATTTGGCAACTGATGGAGTGATATAGATTGGGGTAGTTCATCTACTGACGATTGACTTTTTCTTGGGGAATAATTTCTGTTACTACCCTACCGCTAGAACTGCCACCTTTGACAACAATATTTTCTGTTTGCAGATTCCCAACGGCTGTTTCGCCCGTAAAATTTAACGGTGGGTCAACTTGCCGATAAACCACATTTCCTTGAGCCTCAACTAACTTATTATCTAAATACCAAGTTAATGTATTAGACCTCAAAGACTGGCGACGCTGACCAATGGCATTGACGTTACCTGTTAAATAAACCGTTTTTTGCGGTATTCTCATTTCACCTTTATTGGCGGTTACGGTAAGATTTTCGACACGCTGAAACATCCGCACAGGGGTATTTGTAATAACAGTTTCTGCGTTCATGTTCCAGGTCATAGAGTTACTAGCTATTTGCACCGGTGGGTCTAACAAATCTAATTGAGCATTCTGTTGAATAGTGGCAATTTTTGTTTTTAAGTTGACTTCGGCAGAATTTCCCTTACCGCGATCGCTAATCTTACCATTTTTGTAGCGGTCAATTTGGATGGGGCGATCGCCAATCAGTTTTTCTTGTTTAATATTCCAGATTAAATGCTCGGTTCTTACTTGTAATTGGGGATCGGCAGAATTTGCTACTACTCCTCCAGAAAATTCCATCCGCTGTTCGCGGGTTTTAACTCGTGCTTCTTGCGCTACCGCTTGTAGTTGTTTGTGAGTCCCATTAATCTGCTTGCGGACAATCAGCAAATCTTCTTTGGGTCGCCATTCTAATTCATTGCCTTGCAATACAACACCATTAGTAGGGTCTGTGGCAAATATCTTACCTTTAAGAAACAACTGCTTTCCATCTTGTTCAATATCTGCAACATCTGCCTTGATTTGGTAAACTACTTTACCATCTTGATATAGTTCGCCATAAGGACTTTCAGCTTGACCAATTTGTTTTTCTTTGGTGTATTTTGCGGTTTTAGCCCTGACTTTCCAAATCGGTCGTCCCACTTCATCTGCTTGTTCTAGGGTGACATCAAAGAATGTCAAATTACTATCTTGGTTTGATGAAGCCGCAGGATTTTCTTGAGAAGCTGGAGGGGTTTTCCCCCCACAACTTACTAAACCAAATATCAATAAAAAAATCAAAGGTAAAAAAAGGAAGGAGGGAGTGGGGAAGTAATTTTGAATTTTTCTCTCCCCCTGTCTCCCTCTTTTATGAAATTGATACGTCATTATTCTTGGATTTCTAGGTGTCCATCACTAGTTCTTGGGTCTTCCAAAAAACCGATACCAGATAACGGTCGGTATGGATAGCTTTGGCGAGGGGTTTTTTGAATGTCTTCTTTGATGGCTTCTAAATCGATGTAGCGATCGCTTACATTAATTAAGCTGTCGCTGGTCATCGAACGCAAACTTACCACTTCTACCCGCACGCCACGATAGCTGACTGAATTGACCGCATAAGCTAAATCCCCATCACCGCTAACTAAAACTGCGGTATCATAAGAATCTACTAGCGCCATCATGTCTACAGCTATTTCTACATCCAGGTTAGCTTTTTTAGAGCCATCTGGTAGCTGGACTAAATCCTTAGCAATGACTCGATAGCCATTGCGACGCATCCACAGCAAAAATCCCTGTTGCTTTTCGTTTGTCCGGTCTACACCAGTGTAGAAAAAAGACCGGAGGAGTCTAGAACCTCCTGTTAACCGACACAATAGCTTCGTGTAATCGATTTCAATCCCTAGTTGCAGTGCAGCGTAAAATAAATTTGAGCCATCAATAAATATGGCGACCCTACCCCGATTCTCTAAAACTTGTTCTGGCGTAAATATTGAATCGGTTTCAAAATTATTCAACATCATTGTGATACCTCGATTTTTATCCCTGTTATTTTTGATACAAATTACGAACTTTTAGATGCTAGTCACAGTGGCTTATGATAATGTTCCGGGGCTAATTTAAGTTAAGCCCCGATAAATTTTTTGAGAGAATAAGAAATTGAACAAAATCAGAGTTTGATAAGGACTAATCGTTTTTTGGGGGTTCTATTCGCTTAAAAACTGGTTGGAATGTACCCAACTGTTGTTTACTAGATAGTATCCCCCATGTCGCATGAGTGGCAAAAGGAGCGGTAACTGAACTTTGTATTTGCTCGTTAAAGTCTATTTCAAAGCCCAGTTGCTGATAAATATCACTACTGATGTTCGGAATAATTGGGGATAGCAGATAAGCTGCTAGTCTAACTGATTCTAGAACTGCGTAGAGAACTTTTTCCACGGACTCCTGTTGTCCCTGTTTATATAATGTCCAAGGAGCTTGTTCATCAATAAACTTATTGCTGGCTTGCGCCAGTGAAAGGATAGCCCCACAGGCTTGACTGAAAGCTAGTTCCTTGTATGCTTGTTTCACCTGTTCCCCTAGACGCAAACCAATTGTTTTCAAAGGATTTTCGTCAGGAATTCCTTCATTGCCGATTGATGGGAAATTATTGTCAACGCAGTATTTTTTCACCATGCTCAAGGTGCGATTGAGCAAATTACCTAAATCATTTGCCAAATCTGCATTCAGAACATTAATGAACCTTACTTCATTAAAATCTCCATCCTTGCCAAATTCGATTTCCTTAAGGAAGTAATAACGAACGGCATCACTACCATAGCGCTGAACTAACGCAACAGGATCGAGGGTGTTACCCAGACTTTTGCCCATCTTTTGACCATCTTTAGTCAAAAAGCCATGCCCAAATACTCGGTCTGGCAAAGGTAAGCCAGCCGACAACAACATTGCGGGCCAATAAACTGCATGGAAGCGCAAAATATCTTTACCAATTAGGTGCAGGTTGATTGGCCACCAAGTTTCTAAAGCATTTGCTAAAGTCGGTTCTGCATCTGGTTCGAGTAATGCCGTGACATAACCTAGCAGCGCGTCAAACCAGACATAAAGAGTGTGTTTGGGATCGACTGGTACAGGAAAACCCCAATCTAAATTCACCCGTGAAATAGAAAAGTCTTGCAGCCCTTGATTGACAAAGCTGAGGACTTCATTTCGCCGACTTTCTGGTTGAATAAAATCGGGTTTAGATTGATAAAATTCTGTCAGCTTAGTTTGATATTTGGATAAGCGGAAAAAATAGTTTTGCTCGTCTCGCCACTCGACTTCTTTGTTAATATGAATCGGGCAACGATGTCCTTCTAGCAGATCCCGTTCTTCTTTGAATTCTTCACAGGATACGCAGTACCAGCCTTGTTGTTGTCCCTGGTAGATATCACCAGATTTCCAAACTCGCTCAAAGAATTCTTTGACGATCGCTTCATGACGAGGCGCAGTAGTTCGACTAAAGCGATCGTATTGAATGTCTAGTAACTGCCACAAACTCACAAAGCTAGGGACAATTTCATCGCAAAACTCTTGTGGTGCTTTGCCTAAACTTTCTGCCGATCGCTGAATTTTTTGCCCGTGTTCATCTGTACCTGTAATTAGTAATACCTCATGCCCTAGTAGCCTATAAAAACGCGCTATTACATCTGCCGCGATCGTAGTATAAGCACTGCCTATATGGGGGACATCGTTTACATAATATAGCGGTGTTGTCAGTGCAAATGTTTTTTCTGTTTTATTCACTAGATTCATACAAAATAAAAATCAACTTATTAAAACGTTTTACATCTTACTTTTATTGGCAAAACCACGTGATTATACAATAATATTTCCATTTTTTCCAAGAACACCCTAATAGTAGCAAATTTCTCATGTCAAGAATTGTTTTGTCAGATGAATCAATTAAGGGAATCTCTGACTAAAAGATGGAAACTAACTAATCATAATTTTTTTGAATAGTTTCTATTAGATATTATTGTGATCGAGAATACATAATTCAGGATGCAGAAAATCTAGCTGGTTTTGTGGATTAGATATTTCTATCTTAAGACGGTCATGGCAGTAGTAAAGAAATGTAAAAATCAAGTTAAGACAAACTCCCATATTTACCGGAAAAATATATTGATTAGGTATGAGTCGAAATAGCCCCCTAGAGATTTCTCGCGCTTTGGTGGCGGCACTTTCAACCCAAATGTTTCGCTATTATGAGGATCGTATTCCCCAGGATGCTAGCGTTTTGGTAGTCAGCAATCACCGCAGTTTCATGGATGCACCGATTTTAATGGCAGCGCTATCGAGTCCGATTCGCTTTGCTTGCCACCACTACATGGGACAAGTACCAGTAATGCGGGAGATTGTCACCGATCAATTGGGGTGTTTTCCTTTGGAGCAAACTCAAAACCGCCAACAAAGCTTTTTTTCGCAGTCACAGTTGCTATTGGAGTCTAAGCAGATGGTGGGAGTCTTTCCAGAAGGGACTGCACCAATGGTGAAATTTACTCAACCAAACCAGATGGGTGAGTTTCAACGGGGATTTGCCCATTTAGCACTGCGAGCTGATGTGCAAGATTTAGCAATTTTGCCGATCGCGATCGCATCCTTAGAAGAGGTAAACACCAATGGTTTTCCCTTAAGGTTTTTGAGTGTATTTGACCCTTCAGAACCTTTATTTAATCAAGCTGGCTGGCATCCTCTAGTAATTTATCGTCGGGTTGCGGTGTTAATCGGTCGCCCTTATTGGATTACACCCCAACATCAAAAAAAATATCACGGTAAACAAGCCAGAACTGTTGTGGCTGAACTGACAGAACACTGTCATGGTGAAATTAGCAATTTACTGCGTCAGGGTTGCTATTAGAGCCATTCAATTTGGGATTTGGGATTGTCGGAACAATCAGCAGCCCAAAAGTTTTATACCATTGACTAATGACCAATGACAAATGACCAATGACCAATGACTATCTCTGAAGTTGAGCTAAACCCCTGTTTCCTGACTCCTGAACGAGTACAACCAGAGTATCCACTATTGGTATATTTGCCAGGAATGGATGGAACAGGTCAACTATTGCGATCGCAAACTGCTGGATTAGAAACTGGCTTTGATGTCCGTTCTTTGGCGCTCCCCCGTAAAGACCTGAACACTTGGGATGTCCTAACTAAGAGTGTATTGGACTTGATTGACGCTGAATTAGAAAAAAGCTCTCAGAGACCAGTTTACCTGTGTGGTGAGTCCTTTGGTGGTTGCTTGGCAATGAAAGTAGCTATTCAAGCGCCGCATTTATTTAAGCGAGTTATCTTAATTAATCCAGCTTCGTCTTTTCATCTTCGGACTTGGTTGAGTTGGGCATCTCAACTAACTTACTTAGTGCCATCAGGATTGTATGATATCGGCGCACTGGGGTTGTTGCCGTTTCTCGCATCCTTACCCCGCATTTCTCAGAGCGATCGCCATGAACTGCTAAAAACTATGCGTTCTGTACCAGTAGAAACCGTTCTTTGGCGGTTGTCTTTACTGCGAGAGTTTGAAATTGATGAGAAACAATTGAGTCGCTTAACTCAATCTGTTTTGTTAATTGCCGGTGGAAGCGATCGCCTTTTGCCTTCTGTAAGTGAAGTCAAGCGGATCGGGAATATCTTACCAAATAACAAGATTGTGGTGCTGCCCCATTGCGGACACGCTTGCTTACTAGAGAAAGACATTAATCTCTATGAAATTCTTAAGGATAACGACTTTTTAGAAAATAATGCTGATATAAGTACAGGGTTAGAGGTGAGAAGATAACGTGAGAGGCGATGCCTAGGGCGGGCTGCGCCTACGCATTCCCAGAAGTGCAAATCGCCCATACTACTCCTGTCTCCTAACTCTAACAATTTTGGATTTTGGATTAACCTATCCCACCCCTACGAAAACTTGGTGGTTTTCTTAAATTGCCGCGCGAAAATCGAAGTAGGTTATTGATACAAATGACCAATTCTATGGCGATATCTTAGCGGGTTTCAAATTTCTGGCTTTGTAGAACATTTCCAAGCTATCGCGATCGCCGACAAAACGCCAGTGCCAAGGCTCATAACTCACGCCTTGAACATTATTTTTAGGAAATGACATTTCAAAGCTGAAACGCGCTGCATTTGCTTGCAGCCACTGATAAGCCTTGGTATTGTCAAAGTTAGTTTGGAGATTAGTTGCTGGTACTCTTCCGTCTCCAACATCCACAGCATAACCTGTGTGATGTTCGCTATGACCAGGAGGAGCGCTGAGGGCGGCTCGTTCTGCTGGCGTTTGATTTCGCTGGGCACTGACACCAAAAAATAACTGCTCTTGGTCTTTAACTGAGCGAAAGCCAGAAATTGGCACTAAAGTTACACCGGCACTCCGCGCGGCGGCTACCATCTCCTCAAACTTTTGGGCAGCAGTTTTTCGCATTCTAATGCCCCTATTTGCGGAGATGGTGACTAATTCTGACTGAGGCGCTTCTGGGTATGGAAAATGCCCTAACACAGTATCGCTAGAATTATTAGATGGTGCTGGAGTTGGAGGAGCAGAAGTAGCTGGTAAAGGTTGAGAATCGGCGGTTTTTTTTGGTGCGGTAACGAAAAACAAAAAACCGCTAATTAAAGCCAGCAGGATAAATCCCGCCACTCCGCCAATCATCAAAATTTGGGGTTGCAACCACATTTTCGGTGCTGCAATAGGGGTATCGCGTACAGCCACTGGAATATCATCACCAAGGTCATTCGATGAGTTTTGCGGTTTTCCAGAAAACCCAGCCTTATTCAAGGGTAAACTCCTGTTTTTGTGGAATAGCCATAACAGATTTTGCACTGGACAAAAGTAGACTTAACAGGTAGCATTTTACATCTGTGGTTCTTAGGTGCAATCTTGATAAACCTTTTAGAACTATACGTCAAGCTGGGAGGATTAGTCCTGGTAGGATTTATTCTGGGACGCAAACTACCTGTGACAGTTCCTACACGTTTGGGACAGTTCCTTTTTTGGGTGGGAGTACCCATAAGCATAGTATCGTTTTTGCGTCAATCTAGCTTGTCAGGGCAGATTTGGATTGCACCTGCCTTCGCTTACCTAGCCATTTTACTAGGAGCATTTTTAGCTTGGTTAGCCATTAAAGGACAAGGCTATTTTAGAAATACTGTCTTCCAACCACAAACTCAGGCTAGCTTGATATTAGCAGCAATGTTGGGTAATACGGGTTATCTTGGCTTTCCCATCACTCTAGCAATGGTAGGCAAAGAATATTTTTCTTGGGCGTTATTTTACGATTTACTAGGTTCATTCCCAGGAACTTATGCGTTGGGTGTATTAGTAGCAGCGCGTTTTGGCAGTGGTGTCCACAACCATTGGCAGATTGCTAAATCTATCTTAATTAATCCTGCCCTATGGGGTTTTGGATTTGGCTTACTCTTTCGGCAAGTGACAATACCTACAGTAATGGAATTCTGGCTAGAGAAATTTGCTTGGAGTGGTGTAGCTTTATCTCTGGTATTAATTGGAATGCGACTAGCATTGCTTAAATCTTGGCATAGCTTACCACAAGTAGGGATGAGCTTGGGAATCAAAATGCTAGTAGTTCCCTTGATATTGGGTAGCATACTACCACTGTTTGGATTAACTAGCCCCATAGTAAAGATAATCGTGCTACAAATAGCCATGCCTCCAGCTTTCGGCACACTGGTAATTGCTGAGACATTCAATCTCGATCGCGATCTGGCAGTTACTGCCTTAGCTGCTGGGACTATAGTATTGTTAGTTACTCTCCCAGTTTGGCTGTGGCTGTTTTAGAACAATGGCATCATTGGTAAGATATTTAATACACCTACATTTATTTCTTTAGGTGCTTCTGCTCATAGTCTTTACTTGAGGTCGGGAATTATCTGAATCAGTCCAGTCTGGAAGGCTTTGTCGTAGGTAATGATAGGCAAATTTTCGATTTCCGCCTGAGCCATGATCATACGATCAAAGGGATCTCGGTGGGCAATCGGTAGGCTTCCGGCTCTGAGTGCATGGACTGTGGCAATCGCAAGTTCGATAAATTTAGCCTGATGCAACATCTGTGAATATTGCTCAACGAGTTGTTTGGCTTCGGGTAGTTTACCGATACGGTATTTGGTAGCAATTTCCCAGGCGGAAGCACTGCTAACAATGATGCGATGATCTGGGTTGCGAATGATGTCTCGGCAGTCAGAGTTGAGTTTTGGATCGTCAAAGAGCCACCACAGAAAGATATGGGTGTCGATGAGGTAACTCATTCCCATTGCTCAAGTTCCTCTTCTGGCAGTGGTTCAAAGAAAGCATCGCCGAGTTGTCCTTTCAATAAACCAGGGTTGCGGGGTTGTGTACGTTCTTGACTTAAACCTAGTCGAAAGTAGTGAATTAGATCATAAAGTTCTGCTAGTTTATCTTCGGGGATGTCTTGCAGTTCTTGGACAATCTTCTGGATCAACATAAGTCAGACTCTTTGGTGGTTGTTAATGAATAAGTTCGGCGAGGGTTTCAGCTTCGTTCATTATGGCTCGTCTTTGGAATCTGGAAATCGGCGGCGCACTTTTTGCAGTTTAGTTAAGTCAATGAATCATTAAATAACTAGTTTAGAAGCATTATGCATCCTGTACTGGATGTTGCCCATAATATGGCAAAGCCTCTGACCAATCAGGAAATTTGCCTTCTTGCCAATCGAGATTAGCTAGTTCCAAAATACTTGTCACCGTCGCTGCTAAAGCAGATTGAGCTTGAATCAACTGATAATTAGTATTCCAATTCGCTAAAGTTTCCTGCCATGCTTCCGGTGTGAATACTCTATCTGACAAACACACTTTTAGTTTAGAAGTTTCTGGCTCAAACTGATAAATAGCAGCAAAAATTTGACCTCGTTGGGCTGGCATTTCTACAGCAATAGTTTTTGGATTTGGACTTTTGCCTGCTTTTGCCCAAGCTACGGCAGCCAAAGTTGAAATCGCAAATACAGGGATATCTAATTGTTGCCCTAAAGTCCGAGCAGTGACAACGCCAATCCGAGTTCCGGTAAAACCGCCAGGGCCTTTTGCAACTGCGATAAAGGACAAATCTGCCCAAGTTTGCGGTTTGATAACTTCAATTAAATATTGATGTACTAAGCTAGATAAATCACGCCCCAAATTCCAAATTTGAGAGCGAGTATCGCCAGAAAAATTACTAATTGCTAGCCCTAATTCGGGAGTAGTGGTGTGTAGTGATAGAGCGTATTTATTTGTTGTGAGGTGTTTTAGTTCTGTGGTCAAAGTTAATTAAAATATCTATTTTTATAGAGTTAACGTGATTTCTCTATTCAACCACATCATAGCCAAGGTTTCATCCCCGTGAGGAGAAGTGATTGAAGAAACTAGCTCACGTTACGATAGAAAAGAAGGAGGATCAAGATGGGTTTCCATCCCCTTGAGGGGAAGTAATTGGAAACTTGGTAAAAAGGCTGACGTTATTCACATTCCTAATATGTTTCCATCCCCGTGAGGGGTAAGTGATTGAAAAACCTATTCTTGACTGTACTTTACCCATTGAGGAAAGAGTGTTTTCATCCCCGTAAGGGGTAAGTGATTGAAAAACTTGATGGAGTAAAAGGTCATATTGATTGTGTCGTCGAGTTTCCATCCCCGTGAGGGGAAAATAATTTAAGAAACCCTACCCTTCTATAACCCTTACTGTAACTGGTTTTGAAGGGTCATTTTCGAGGGGGTCTAATTTACTTGTCAATAAGCTAAAATTATTGACAAAAATGTAACAGTACATCCCCTTAAACGCTTATACAGCAGCCTTTCGAGGGGGTAAACGATAGAATTAGAGTTTGAACGATCGCCATACCCCCGCGAAAATATTGCGTGTGTAAAGTCAAAATAAATACTTGTGCTTTCACCAGGAAACTTGTGATTGAATTGTCAAGGTTCTGTTATTAATGAGCGCAACAATAACATACTACTCTTTAATTGTCAAGTCGGCACTAATTCACCAGGACGCAATTTCGACCACTTACCTGTTTCCCGTTTAAAACTGAGACAACCAACAACATCCCATTCCATCTCAATCACATCATCTGTAGTCCTAATGTTGACATTGATAGAAGGTTCATTCGGGTCAAAGTTTGGTGTTTCAGTCAAGTGAGGCTGTTGGTGCTGCCCTTCCACGGCATGATAGGTAACACAGCTGTCTACATAGTGGCAGTTCACACAAATACACATAATAGAACCAACTCCAGGGGCCTTTATTGTTAATCTAACGTAAGCCCAAGCGTTATTCATGAGTTGCTGGGTTGATTTTTATTACAATGCATGAATCAATTCCTTCTACCCTAGCTCCCGAAAATTGGCCTTTTAGTTTAGAATTCTTGCCACAACCCGCTTACATGGTAGGTGGTGCTGTACGGGATGCGCTCCTTGGTAGAACTCGTGAATATCTGGATCTAGATTTTGTTATACCATCTCAGGCGGTAA
Organism: Nostoc sp. 'Peltigera membranacea cyanobiont' 213; assembly: GCF_002245975.1. Lineage (NCBI taxonomy): Bacteria > Bacillati > Cyanobacteriota > Cyanophyceae > Nostocales > Nostocaceae > Nostoc > Nostoc sp. 'Peltigera membranacea cyanobiont' 213. The sequence continues at coordinate 49,860 of NZ_NOLI01000036.1, forward strand.
AGGTAGCAAGAGCGATCGCTCGTCATTACAAAGCTGGTTTTGTCTTACTCGATGCAGAACGACAAATTGCTCGTGTGGTTTTTCCCCACGCTACGGCTGACTTTGCCCAACAGGAAGGAGATAGTGTAGAGGTTGATTTGCACAGACGAGATTTTACAGTAAATGCGATCGCCTATAATCCCCATACACAAGAAATCATCGATCCTCTACAAGGTTATGTAGACTTACAACAGGGCATTTTGCGAATGATATCACCCGCAAACTTAAAAGATGACCCTTTGCGCTTAATGCGAGGTTATCGCCAAGCCGCTCAACTAGGTTTCACTATTGAGCCAGCTACCAGAAATGCAATTTGTTCTTTGGCATCACATCTTAGTAAAGTTGCAGCCGAACGGGTGCGGGTAGAAATTGGCTATTTACTGGCAAATTCTCAGGGTACTCCTTGGATTACAAGTGCTTGGGAAGATGGTTTACTTGCCCCTTTCTTCAAAAATGCTACTCGTGAAAGCTTGAACAAACTAGCCGCAGTTGATAATGCAGCCGCCTTACTCACAGAAAATTGGCAAAAATTAGGCGCACAACTGCAAGAATATGTCCGCGATAGTGTCAAAACTACTTGGTTAGGTATTGCCAAACTTGCAAGTCTAGTCAACCCCAATCCAGAATTAGCAGAAATAGAGCTACAGCAACTAACTTATAGTCGTGCTGAAATTCGGGGCGTAACCACTGCTCTGAAATTGTTACCGCAACTTCAAGTAGTCAATATGTCCTTACGAGAACAATACTTTTTGTTCCGTGACGCAGATATTGTGTTTCCCACTATGGCAGTGCTAGCTGTAGCACTTGATAATTTGGTAGAGGTGATATCTAGTGACAAGCTATTACACACAGCAGTTGCTACAAGTTTGGAAAGCAAAGCAAGTAGCTGCCAAGTCTTGGCACTTTTAATCGACCGCTACCTTAACCCTGACGATCTGGTAGCTCATCCCCCTCAACTAGTGAGTGGGAAGGAGTTGATTATAGCATTAGATATTCCAGCTTCACCCATGATAGGACAACTTTTAACAGAAATTGCCGTAGCACAAGCTGAGGGGAAAGTCTCAACGCCAACAGAAGCGATCGCATTTGCACGTCAGTTACAAGATAAAGCAAGAGGTAATTAAGGATATGGGTTTACAGACACGCTCCGCGAGATACAAATTATTTTGTCGATATTTGCCAGTATATGCGTCATCTATGCTACTATTTGCTTGATATTAAGGTGTTATATTTTTCTTTAAATTCAGCGTAGATGGATAACAAAATTGATTATACACCAGCCTATTCATTTGATTGATGCTTTAGTTAATCTCCTGAATACATCCTCGTATATTTACTTAAGCACTTACCAGAAAAAAGACCTCTTGGTTTTCCTGATGGGCTGAATTTTTATGCCTAGCCTTTCTTGGACAGGAATCACTGCTGATGAATGGACAGCCTTTAATTTTGATTGTAGAACAAAGTCTACATGATTTAGAGTTACTTAATTCTCATCTAGGAATATTAAATTTTTCATGCATTTGTACCAAACAAGGAGTGAGGGCTGTGATATTGGCACAAACTCATCAACCAGATGTAATTCTTCTAGATATAATGCTATCTAATTTGGGTGCGAACCGAGTCATTGACGATCTCAAACACGATACAAAAACTGCTACTATCCCAATCATTGCATTAACACCTCTAACAGTGGTACAGGATGATCGATTCACTATGCTCGCAGGATTTGATGATTGCATTACGAAACCCTATGATTTTAATCAATTAGAAATGGTAATCAGTCGTCACATCAGTCAGCTAAATTATTTAAATTTATCTTGATAATAGATTCGGGATTAGGAACATCAGGTAATTGATTGAAAACCACAACAATCCCAGTCCGACCAGTTGCTAAATTGGTGTTGGTCATGAGTTCAAGGACAGGTTGACCAATAATTACCTCAATCAAACTTTTCAACTCTGGTTTAATAATTGTTTCTAAATACAAGCGTACTTGTTCAGCTAAAGTAGCATAACCTTCTTTCAGTAGAGTGTATTCAGCTTGGGTAACAGAATTTTCTAGGGAAATTACAATTTCAGCATCTAAAAAATGACAAATTATTTGGCTCGGAGACTTACCTATTCTCTTATTATATAATTTTACGATCTGCTGTGATATCTCTGTTTCTAATTGCCCAATATCAGCTTGTATCATTAGCATTTATAATGTAAGTTGAAGTATTCAACATTATACTGGTTCTTTATAAGATAGCCGGGGATAATTATTAATATTGTGTATAATTTTAGGAGGTAAATATAATGTTTTATCTATGACTTTATTTGAAAACATTCTCAATTTTGACGGGGGTAAAAGTTGTAAATCAGTGATTCGTGTAGTATTCAGTTAATGACTGCATCAATCAGCTTATTTTGTGGTGAAGCAGCGATCGCCTTTATCTCCCAACCCAGGAATAATATAACTATATTATCCAAGTAGCAATAAAGTTGGGGAGTATACAGCAGCACATCAAAATATCCCTCACAAAAACCGTTGATACTTTTCGGTACAGCGAGTAAGCAGCAGGTGTATATCTCTGGGCAAAACGCATCCGAATCGTTGCATTCATCACGAACCGATCTAGGTTGCTACGGCTTGGAATCAGCGACAATTAGCAGCAAAATACCTACCAATGCAGATCGCTGTGCAATCGTGCTTCTGCAATGCTAAAGTGATTGCTAATTCCCGATCAATCCCAAACGGGCATAATCATTATTTTTTTATCAGCTATTAGTCACTAGGCAGCTTTTAACTACCTATAGTCAGTTTTTGTTTTTATGACTCTAAATGTCGAGTGTGGTATTAGTCGTATTGCTGAATAGAATCAACAACACAGAAAATTCATAAATAGCGATTAATCACCGCAAATTTAAAGATGACTTTAAAAATGATTGAATAGATATTTTTTGTGAGAAAGTTAATACAAAGGTATATTCACTGATCTCAAATTTATGGATTCTTTATCTATCAATTCCTTACTTGAAGAGTTGAAAAACCCCGATGCTACAGTTCGGGACAAAGCAACCAGAAAAATCTGGCGCATCTGGTTTCAGCAAAAGGGAATCTATGGGCTAGAAATAATCGATCGCAGTCAGAAGTTACTGGATGCAGGTGAAATTGCTGAAGCCGAAACAGCGCTGACAGCATTAATCAAAGAACAGCCAGATTTCGCTGAAGCCTGGAATCGTCGGGCTTTTCTCTATTACAGTATTGGTGATTATCAGAAATCTCTAGCAGATTGTCAGATGGTTGTGCAGATAAATCCAATACATTTTGGGGCACTTCACGGCATGGGCTTGTGTTACGCGGCACTAGGAGAGTATGGTGAAGCTATCCGAGCTTTTCAACGCGCTCTCGAAATTCAGCCCTATTCGCTAGTGAATCAAAAGTTGATTCTAGAATGTACATTTAGATTCAGCTACAACGGCAGATAGGAGAGATATTATACTGTCTTATAAATCCGTTTATCACCCTCATCACCAGCAATTCATCGCCTTAGTCGCCACAATTTTATTCAATATGGTTTTATCTGCACTGATAGCAGCGTTTTTGCTACTTGTACTAACAGCAAACGACCGTCAACTAGCAATTTTCGGTTGGATAAAGTTACCTTTGATATAAACTGGATAGCACAAGCAAAACATGGCGGGTTTTACCAGGTGATAGGCACTGGTATTTATACAGACCACGATTTAGATGTCAGCATCAAAATAGTTGGCTCCAAGTTTCCAGTGGTACTCAATTGTTGATGGGGGTGCGGTAGATTTCTTTAGAGGTTATGGTATTAATGCCGTGAACGCCATAGCACAAGGTATTCCCAAAATTACAGTTGTAGCAATTTTCCAGAATAGATTCCCAGTGTTTCATCGCCCATCCCAACACAGCAACTAAAACCCTTATTGACTTCAAAGGTAAGCCTATTTATATCTCTACTTCTGTTAACATCACCTATTGGCCTATTCTGAAAGCGAAGTCCGGTTATTACAGATGATTAGAAACGCCCTTACAATTTTTCTCCTGTCTCCTTTTCTGACTGACAAAAACTTAGCGCCGCAAGGTTATATCACATCTGAACTCTTCGCTATTGAAAAGCAGAGTGGGTTTAAGGTAGTAGTATTTTTATTAGCAGATTATGTTTATCAAACCTATACAACTACTAACTATTGAAACCAAAAAATAACTACTAGAAAAAATCCCGATTTAGGGCAGTGATTGTATACTTCCCATTGTCGCGATGTCTAAATACGAGCCAAAGTCACAATTTCTTGCTGATCCTGATATTTGCCCTGACGAGCTTCATAACTAATAGCACAGGGTTCACCTTCTAAAAATAGTAATTGCACCACGCCTTCGTTAGCGTAAATGCGACAGTCTGCGCTGGAAGAGTTGGAAAATTCTAAAGTTAAATGACCTCGCCATGCAGCCTCAGCAGGTGTTAGATTCGCTATTATTCCACATCTTGCGTAAGTCGATTTACCTATACAAATTACAGTAATATTCTCAGGAACCTCCAGCTTTTCTAGGGCAACCCCAAGTCCATAAGAATGAGCAGGTAAAATAAAGTAATTGCCATTGGCATCAGTATGCAGTGCTGTTGGCTCTAAATTCTGGGGATTAAAGTTTTTGGGATCGACTACGGTTCCGGGAATATGGCGAAAAATGCGGAACTCAGCCGAGGAAAGGCGTATATCGTACCCATAAGAAGACAAGCCGTAGCTAATTACAGGTTGAACTGCTACAGACTCATCTTTTTGCACTTTTCGGATTAGGCTCGGTTCAAAGGGCGAAATCAAACCCTTTTGAGCCATTTCAGTAATCCAGATATCGTTCTTAATCACAAATTCGCTGCTAACGTTAATTCAAATAGACTCGATATATTAGCACGAACTGAGTATTTTATTTAGGGTCGATAACTCCGACGGATTTCTGTAATTTGATCTGCCACATCCAAGAGAGATTTAGGCATCTCTGGGCCTGTGAGAATGATATCAACGTGAGGAGGGCGTTTTGCCAGAAACGCTAAAACTTCGGTTTCAGAAATTAAACCAAAGTTAATCGCTAAACTTAACTCATCCAATACCACGAGAGAATACTTGCTATTACACACTACATGTTGTGTATATTGCCACAGCTTTTGTAAAGCTTGGTTTTCCGTATCGTCTAGATGTGGTGTATCGATACAACGAGGCAAATCACAGCGAATCCAATCTAAATTTTGCCCTAATTGTATGGGTCGATCGTGTCCTTGACGAATACCCCCTTTAAGAAACTGTACGATTAATACTGGCGTTCCTTGTCCCGCTATTCTAAGTGATTGAGCCATAACGGTCGTGAAAAAGTTGCGATGGGAGCTAGTGAAAACTTGCACTAGCCCTTCAACTGGATATGGTAGGGCAAGGGTTGAATTGATACTTGAGGTTTCTAGCTGGGCAACCATAGTTTAAAGTTCAAAAAGATACAATAAATTAAATATTTTTGCTGACAGGATTTATTACAAATCTGCCTGTATAATCAATCTGTTTTTCACCAGTGTGGTGGATCTTGCAAATTGCATTCTTAGTCAAACACTACGTTTGTGTGGAAGTCAAGAGTTATTTGAGTGAAAATTACGTCTTTTCTCTATAGGCGATCGTAAAAATTAAAACATAATTGTTACAGATCCAATTATTTAAAAAAGCTGGGTAAAAGGTCTGAAAATCCCTAAATGTTAGATTTTTAGGTTGTTTGGGCAAAACAGACTTAGCAAGTAGTGAATTTGACAGCAAGAGGGGTAAATTGTTGTGAGATTGGTGATTCTGGGAGGTTCAGGATCGGGGAAAAGCACTCAAGCACAAAGGCTTGGCAGATACTTTGATATTCCTCTGATTTCTACAGGTGAGATTTTACGGGAAGCAATATCTGGCTATCAGCCCCTACCGGAATTTCGATGCTCGGAAACCGATCCCCGGACTTCTCTTTCGGTTTACGCTAGTCTGAGTGAACTAGGTTATCACACACAGCCCTATATAGAAAAAGGGGAGTTAGTTCCAGACGAAGCGATCGTTGAATTGATCGGGGTTCGTCTCAGACAACCAGATATTAACTGCGATTGGGTCTTGGAAGGCTATCCTCGTACTGCTTTCCAAGCTGAAGAATTAGATTTTTTATTGGATAATTTAGGGCAAAAGCTAGATTGGGCAATTTATCTCCAAGTTCCAGAAGCAGTGATGGTTAGTCGATCCTTGGGGCGATCGCTACCAGATGACCAACCCGAAATCGTGCAGCGCCGTGTAGAGTTATTCTACGATCGCACCATTCCCATCCTAGAATACTATGACCGTCGTCGCCGTCTATTGACCATCAACGGCGACCAGTCACCAGATATGGTGCAGCAAAATATTTTGACTCTGCTTTCAATTCCTTAGAAGGGGGCAGGGGACAAGGGACAAGGGGACAAGGGGACAAGGTGATTTGAGTGAGAACCTTTCAACAAGTCTTTCCCAATTCCCAATTCCCCATTCCCAATAACACAAAGGTAATCTTAAGGCAGTATTCTAGATAGAAATCTTGAGGCAATTCCAATGGCTTGGCAGCGTCCAGACGGCCGTCTTCCTTCCGAACTACGTCCGATCAGTTTTTACCCCAATTTCACCCGCTTTGCCCCCGGTTCTGTTCTCGCAAGATGTGGAGATACTCAGGTACTTTGTACTGTTAGCGTTAATAAGGGAGTCCCAAAGTTTCTTGAGGGAACTGGTAAAGGCTGGTTAACTGCTGAGTACCGAATGTTACCATCTGCTACTCAAAAACGCCATGAAAGGGAATTGTTGAAATTATCTGGACGGACGCAAGAAATTCAACGCTTAATTGGCCGTAGCTTACGCGCAGCAGTGGATTTTGAAGCCTTGGGAGAACGCACGCTAACTGTAGATGCCGATGTCTTACAAGCAGATGCTGGAACTCGAACAACAGCGATTACAGGCTCCTTTGTGGCGTTGGCTCATGCGATTTCTAAATTATTGCAAGAGGGCGTTTTAGAGCGATCGCCTCTGTGTGGACAAGTAGCAGCTGTTTCAGTCGGATTACTGGAGGAAGAGCCATTTTTGGATCTAAATTATATCGAAGATGTGGCTGCTACAGTAGATTTCAACGTGGTGATGAATCAACATCTGGGAATCATTGAAGTCCAAGGAACAGCCGAAGAAGGTAGCTTTAGCCGCACTCAGTTGGATCAACTACTAGATGTCGCTCAAAAAGGAATTCAGGAATTGTTAATCGCCCAACGCGAAGCGATCGCTGACTGGGAAACATTGTTTGTGATTAATTAGTTTTATTAATTTTTAATAAGAATTAATAAATGTATCCTTTGTGTCGTTAATCAACAAAGTATCAAGTAACTGGGTGTAAATAAAAATAATCATCAGAAGAGTTAGTAGTTAGTATGACTGACTACTGACAAGTTCGCGTTGATGGTGATAATAAGCATCTATATTTTTGTACCCTACTTAATCCACGATGTTAAATGTTTCAAAAGTTAAAAAGGGAGATTGTAATAAGTTCGGTATGGTATTGCTGGAAGCCAGCAATATGATGATGAAGCCATGAACAAAACCATTGAAGTTCTACCGGATCAGCCAGCGCTGGTTGCACGAGCGCTAGAATTAATTTTGTCCAAGTTAGAAATTGCTATTGAGCAGCGAGGGCGGTTTACCATCGCCTTATCTGGCGGCAGTACACCTAAACCGTTATACGAAGCGATCGCTACTCAAAAACTGCCTTGGGATAAAATTCATATATTCTGGGGAGATGAGCGTTACGTACCACCAGATCACCCCGATAGCAATGAACTGATGACGCGTCGTGCGTGGCTAGATCGTGTTGACATTCCAGCAGCTAACATTCATCCTGTACCAACCTTAGAAGCCAATCCAGAACTGGCAGCTGCTAAATATGAACAACATCTCAAAGAATTTTTCAATTCTTCTGGGGTCGAGTTTCCCGCGTTGGATGTAGTATTGCTAGGAATGGGTGATGATGCACATACTGCATCTTTGTTTCCCCACACAGAGGCTCTCAAAGTACGCGATCGCCTAGTTACAGTGGGTAACAAAGATGGAAATCACCGGATAAGTTTTACATACCCCTTCATCAACTCTGCTCGCAGTGTGATTTTTTTGGTTGCTGGTGCTAATAAACGACCAGCTTTGGCGCAAGTCTTTGCACCTGTAGCTGATGACTTCACTTACCCATCCCGCTTAATTCGGCCCCAAGGCGAACTGTGGTGGCTGCTGGATGCAGCAGCAGGTTTAGAACTGAAACGTTAAACGATTGGGGATTGGGGATTAGGGATTGGGGATTGGGAACTTAACTTGTACTGAGCGTAGCCGAAGTATTGGGAATTGGGAATTGGGCATTGGGCATTGGGGAAAGATTTACTACAACTTCTCTCTCCTTTGCTCCCCTGCCCCTGCCCCCTGCCCCTGCCCCCCATGTAAAAACGTCCAAAAT
>NZ_NOLI01000360.1:0-1352 GCF_002245975.1 Nostoc sp. 'Peltigera membranacea cyanobiont' 213
TTTTGATAATGTATCAATTAAGTTATCTAAAATTTGACTAACCCAAGTGTTTTTTTCTCACTTGTGAGAAATCCGGGTTTCGTCCTCTCTTGTAGCGTTACTGCATCCGGGCGTGACCAGTTTGTGTGATCTCCTGCTAACAAGGGTCGTCCCTCTACTGGTATCTGTTTGATGTATAACTGCATCAATTTCTGTCGCTGCGGTCTGCTATCTTGTAGCGCTTCATAAACACTTGGCCACTTGCGTCTGAATACTGGTGATAAGGATAAATCTGCTAAGGAATAAACGTTGCGGGTCAGCAATATCGCATCTGTTAATTCAAAGGTGGCATCTTTGGCTCTACCTAAATATTTGTAGGCTACTTGACGAAACTCTTCAAGTCTGGCATTTTTCATGTTGGTAGGTGAGAGTAGGTAGTTCTTTTCTCACTTTCTGCCAAAAGGGGGACTGTATTCAATCAGACACCCCTTTTTTCTTGCTCATTATCATTATTGTATTATTATCTGGAGCAGATATACTACAGAATTGTTCAAGGTCGCGGATGCTTTGAGGCTGACAAGATAATATTTTTAATCTCTAATTCCATTTGATTTGCCTTCTCTCATATCGCTTTTAGTCTAAACTCCAGTTAGTAGCATCGAAGCGTCCGAGAGGTATTTGCAATTTCGCTCATTCATAAAGAAGCCAGAAGAATGACCGATTTCAACAAGAATTCCGCTAACCCATCCGGCTAACCTGGATTTGTTGCCAGCGCGGATTATCACAGTTAGAGATGCCAAGATGAACATGACAATGAACAGGGCCACACTTTTCACTCCCGTTCAGTTTGGAGCAATGCAATTGAAGCATCGTGTCGTGATGGCTCCATTAACTCGCTCGCGGTCTATTCAGCCCGATTCCATTCCCGGCGATCTCATGGCTGAGTATTACGCTCAACGGGCTTCGGAGGGTGGATTCATTATCAGCGAAGCCACCAACATCTCGGTCACGAGCCGTGGATGGCTAGGTGCCCCAGGACTCTATTCCGACCAGCAGGTTGAAGGCTGGAAGAAGGTCGTCTTCGGCATCCATGCAAAGGGCGGGCATATCTTTGCACAGCTGTGGCATACCGGGCGTTCCTCGCATGTTGATCTGACCGGTGGCGAGATGCCTGTCTCTGCTTCCGTCGATCCGGCTTACTGGCAGAACCCGTCGCATTTGGTTTCAGCATCCAGCGGTTGGGTTCAGCCGTCACCGCATCGAGCGCTTGCCATCGCAGAGATATCACTCATCGTTGAGGACTACCGTAGGGCGGCAGAACGGGCTATGGATGCCGGTTTTGAAGGCGTAGAGCTACACGCTGCCAACGGGTA
>NZ_NOLI01000361.1:0-1338 GCF_002245975.1 Nostoc sp. 'Peltigera membranacea cyanobiont' 213
GGTGATGTCGTTCTAGATCAAGCTATTGGTGGTACTGTCCTCTCGACAGATGCAATGCTTGCAGAACTAGCGAAATACTTCTATCTTCAAGGCAAGTTTAAAATTCGACTAATAAATGTTGGGAATTATGCAGGTGTATATGATCAAGATGGGCAAGTAGTTTCCAATATTACTCAAGCTAACTATTCTCAGATTAAACCTTTCTTGGGCAAGAGCAAATCAGTAGATGTTACTGGCGGGATGGCTAAGAAAGTTGAGGAGTTTTTGGCTATTTCTAGTTTAGGGATTGACTGCTGGATAATTGATGGGAATATCCCAGTGAATTTAGCCTCTTCAGTTTTAGGTACGCCAACTCTAGGCACTTTAATTAGGGCATTTTAACTAAAATGATTTCAAAACTGTTGGTAGTTAATCCGAATTACTTACCCTTAATCTTTTTGAGATAACTCATCGAGAAAGGCAGAGGGCAGTTCTTGCTGAAGGCAGCTATGAATCTATCCCACGAATAAAATTCTGCGAACCCAGATGTGAACCCTGTAATGCCTCTGGTTAAAGGTAGTGAATACCCAAAATAGGTTGCGTACCAATACCAATACATTACAGCAATCACTAGTCCAATTACTGCCCCAGATGTAAAGCACTTAATCAAGGTAATAACATTTTCTAGCAAAGTTGAAATATTGAACGATGAAGTCACAACCTTTTAGAGATAGCTAGTTAAAGAAACTTAAGAGTTATCAGTATCATTTTTTTCTGTATCAACAAGTATATTCCGTTTATGGAGCCATCATCCGCTCTGCGGTGAAAGACTGGAAACAGGAAGTCATGGTACTAATTTTAGATACCACAATGCTGTGGAATGAGTATTGTATAGTACGAGTATGTGTGGAATATCGTGGACGTGCTGTACCGATGGGATGGCGAGTACTACGTCATAAAAGTAGCAGTATTTCTTTTGAAGTGTACCAGCCATTATTACGTCGAGTCTCACGCCTTATACCAACTGGTGTAGAAGTCAGGTTTCTTGCTGATAGAGCTTTTATTGATACCCACCTCTTGCGCTATCTTACAGAAGAATTAGGGTGGCATTACCGGATTCGAGGCAAAAATGACTTGTGGGTTTGGTGTGGAGGTCAGCCACCACGTCAACTTAAGCAATTTCACTTGGGCTTGGGAGAGGCGGTGTTACTCCAAAGAGTGAAAATCACCAAAACTGACCCCTATGGGTTAATATCTGTTGCATTAGCCCGCGATCCAATTAGGGACTTCCAAGCAATAAAATCACCAAATACAAGAATGATAATCATTGTGAGGAGGGGGAAGGAGAAGCAGCCGTCG
>NZ_NOLI01000362.1:0-1335 GCF_002245975.1 Nostoc sp. 'Peltigera membranacea cyanobiont' 213
CCTGTGTCCAAAGCCGATGAAAAACGGGCGCATGATAGTGAGTCTCTTTGGGATACACAAGTTAAACCTGCTTTAGATAGTCAGGTGATAATTCCTGATATTAAAACGTTAACACAAGCATTACATGAACGGATTGAGTCAGCAGCGCGGATGTTGCCATTACCAGAAGAAGATGTAGCACCTGCACATGAGTCTAGTAGCAGTGAAACTGATGTTTTAGAAAATTTTCCTAACCGAGTTTATCAAACACCAGGATTGCATTAAATTTTGACAAAATATTGTTAGCAAAGCTCCTCGCGGAGCAAGGCACTCCTGTAATTCCTCTGTAATATCATGTTCGGTGAAAGACTTATCATTAATACCGCAGAGGGAAGCAGGGGAAGTGCCTTCTTTCATGCTTAAGGAGGGCCTGCTACGTACCCGGCTTGATATAAGTCCTAAATTATTTTAGTCCAATATGATTTTGCCAAACTTCTGTCATAAACTTTTTAAAATTTTCCATAATTAGCGGTAAATCACTATCAATTTCTTGGGTTTGTTGCTCATTTGTCATTGGACGAAACAGACGACGACCTCGACTATCAAAACCAATTTTATCCGCAACTGCCATAAAGATTGAGTAATCTTCTGGTACTGGTAAATCTCCACCTTTGCGCTGAAGAATCAAAAAGCTGGTGATAATTCCTAATCCACATTCTACCTGAAAGTTTTCTGTAGGTAACTGAATGGAAGCAATTAGCAAAGCCATGTCTTTTAATAGCCATTGGCGAAAGTGTGCTTGGTTAGATGAAGACAGAATTCCATTAGACACCAAAATACAGACTATTTCACCAGGTTGTAATTGATTTAAACACTGTTCTACAAATAAGCACTCTTGTTCTGCTTGGGTTTTCAACTTGGATGTAATAGCGTAGCTTCCATCTCCGTGTTTTATCCATTTATAAGCCATCTCAAATCTAGCGAGTTCGGAATCGGAAGTGAGATTAATTTTGCAATAGGGAGGATTGGCAAGTGCTACAGTAGGCAAGGAAATTGGCAGAGGAGGATTCCTGACACAATTTTGAAATAGTTGTTGCCACTCAGTAATTTTAATTTTTATCAAAATAAACTTCCTTGCAACATATTTTCTGCTTTAGTATTCTCATATTTGATACCATTAATCAGCAAACTATTATTTAGCTTCGGTTTAGGTGTTGATGCAGGAGTTTCATACTTTAGATTTGGTCGGATAAAAGAAATACCCTTGCCAGTCAGGGTGTCTCCGATGACTAAATCTCCACCCAAACTAGGAATAGGCAATGCCAAGTAGGGAGCGTAAAGCATGAAGTTTAAACT
>NZ_NOLI01000363.1:0-1292 GCF_002245975.1 Nostoc sp. 'Peltigera membranacea cyanobiont' 213
GTGAATTTGGCAGGCTTAACAGGTCAACTGGCATCTCTGGGAATTGCGGTGGGACAAGGTGTTTTGGAACAGCTAGCAGCCGAGGCTGATGAAAAGCGGCTTGAACGAATTCTCAAAGAACTGCAACAGCAGAATGACCGCGTAGATAACATAGCCAGTCGCTTGCAAGAAGCAAAGCCAGACTTACCAGAGTCTCAAAAGTCTCAAGATTTTCAAACTGTATCTGAAGAATCAGCCGCAAACAATCCACTGGCTGTAGCTGCTACCAAAATCGGCTCTAAAGTAGATAATCTTGGTTCCCAACTAGACCCCAAATACCAATCACAACCATTTGAATTAAATAAGGATGCCAGCGTCAGCGAACAGCTTGACCAAATTGAAGCCTACCTGAAAGTTCTTTCCAAGCGACTTGACCGTTTAGAAATGGTAGTTAGCCGATTGGAAAAACAGATAGCAGCACCACAAAATAATTCTACTGTTGTTGAGTCAAAAACTGATGCAGATATTGTCCAACCTAACTCTGCTAACCATCCACCAGCAGACGTTGACATTTTAGAACATCTAACGAAACGCCAAGCACAGCAACAACAAGCTGCCTGTGCTGATGCTTTAGTGGGGTTTGCCAAAGTTGCTGGTGAATTATTTGACCAATCACCCCAAGCAGGTATCGCCATTTCCAGTAACAAAACTTTATGGGTAGATGCAGAAGACAAACAAGTAGCCATTGCCTTAGAAAATACCCAAGGTGAAACACTTTTTGCTGGTACTCGCACTCAGGGACAGTGGGCGATCGCACAAGACAATCTTAGCCCTGATGAAAAGACGGGCATCTGCAAACTGCCACAGTCGAAAGAAGAATACGCCCTCAAAGCCAGTACCCAAGAATTAATTCAAAAATTTCAAGAACAACTACCTAACCGATTTAACAGCAATGATGAACCGACATTCACCTGGACTGAAAAGGGCAAAGTCAAGTACGAATTTGAAGTAGTAAAACTGCCCAATGATACACGGCTACTTCAAAGATTTAACCCTAATCGTAACGATGAACAAGTGCTTGATGCCGTTTTAGTACCAGGGCAGCCCCCAGAGATTTTGCAGTGTAGCATCCCCCTGCGTGAGATAGAAACGCTACTGGACAATCAGCAATCAACTCGCTCTACCCAAGCCCAGACTGATAAAGATACTGCAAGGCAACGCCAGAAACAAACTCAAAGAAAAGCCAGCAAACCAGAAATGCAAGTTTAATTCTACAAACGAGAAGAGAAAAATGAACAACACAAAATCTCACA
>NZ_NOLI01000364.1:0-1276 GCF_002245975.1 Nostoc sp. 'Peltigera membranacea cyanobiont' 213
TGAGATTCAGAATCATTTGATTCTTTGTATGCCTTGCCACAGTAAGGACAAAAACGAAACTTCAAAGACGTAATCGGTTCGTTGCAGTTAGCACAACTATTGCGTAAACGAGTACCGCAAAGAAAACAGCATTGCGATCGCACTAATAACCAAATTTCCTCTGGCGGAGTACCAGGTTGCCAGCAGTCAGGGCAGAATTTGAGGGAATCGGACGCTCCTATCGGTGTACCACGAACAGCAGCATCAAGATACTCGCTTGGAATTTGCAATGCATAAGCTAACCCACGCTGACTTTTGCTATTGAGTTTGGTAGTCATAGCGCGTTCAATCTTACCCAGACTTTGAAGATGAATTCCGGCAATGAGAGCAAGTTCAGTTTGACTTATGCCCAAGCTGGTGCGTATTCTTTTGACGTATAGAGCCAGCGATTCTTGGGGTTTAGGGGTGTTATCCATGAACAAAGTATGTCATAAAGTATATACTTAGCGCTTGAATATAAGTATGTTTAATTGAATCCGATATCCAATTTCGAGATAGTAAGGAGTTAAAAGTTGACAATTACTTTAGCACAGACTGCTACAGCATTTTTATCACGAAGTGGATTAGTAGCTAGTACAGTTAAATCCTACGAGCATACGCTGTTACCTTTGCTTAAAGAATATGGTAGATTACCTGTAGAATTAGTAGACCGTCAGCTACTAAAAAATTATTTCCAGAGCTTAGATGAATTAAGGTACACCACCCATAATCGTCACCAAGCAATAATCAGTGCCCTGTTCAATTTTGCTGTAGAATCCGGTTACATCAAGTCAAACCCAGCCAGTCGCTTGGGTTTACGAAAACCTATAAGGGAACGAGGAGAACATAGGACAGATGAAGTAATCCGCTATCTGACTCCATCGCAGCTAGAAATGATGTATGCAAGCGTAAAAGCTAACTCCCGACTAGAGGCGATTACTCGGTTATTGCATAGAAGTGGAGCTAGAGTTGGGGAATTACTAACATTGGAGTTATCACAGATAAATCAACCGCAACGTAAGTTTCAGGTAGGGGGTAAAGGTAACAAACAACGTTGGTGTTTTTATAGTGAAGATGCAGAGATTGCTTTAAATAAGTATATTTTATATTATCGCCATGCAGATTCAAGAGCATTATTCACAGCCCAACACCCGACAACTAAAGTGATAACGCCCCTTAGTTATCGAGCTATGAATGCAAATTGGAAAGAAGCGATTGGGCAAAGCCAGGATTTGATTGGCATTCGACTGCATGACCT
>NZ_NOLI01000365.1:0-1258 GCF_002245975.1 Nostoc sp. 'Peltigera membranacea cyanobiont' 213
TTGACACCTTCTACAATTGTCACTGGTACATTATGCTGCCAAACCCAGTGCCAAAATCCACCAGGATGCTGCAAGTCTTCTTCGGTGATGGGGACACCGCTACGATTGGAGACTTTCACCCAAATGCGATTCGGCACTAGGAGGAAGAAAGCGCGTGTCTCTTCTCGAAATGGGTGTTCATACTTGATGAACTTGTGGATCTTCTGGCGGTCACGTCGGGGATGGTCGGGTTTGAAACAGCCCCACATCATCAGGACGTATTCGTTGAGGGGGTCAATCCCACTGCACCACCAGCCGCCTAGTTCAATGTGCTGGTATTTCTTCAAATCGCGATCGCGCAATCGTCCATCATTGCGACGGGAGATTTTGGGACTGTAGAGCAGGTATTCGTAGGGGACGGTGCCAGACAGCGACCGCACATTCAGATGAAAGATTTCTTCGTCAACTCTACTGTTGAGCCACTCTTGTAAGTGTAGAGCTTGAGAATCAGATTCGATTATACGCATATTCCCTCTGTTTTTTGACGCATGGAAATGAAGCGGCATTGCACCCATGCCGCCGGTTAAAATTAAAGTGAAGAGCTTGTGCTGGCTATGAAATCCTCAATAGCCAGCTACAGCGTTATCTCCCGCCTCCGGTGTGCGGTCGAAAAGTCAGATTGATACGGGTGCTAACAACTTTGTTGGTTTTGGGGACTTGGTGCAGATGTGTAGACTGACAGCCAGGGTGCATCACAAGCAAACTGCCGTGTTCCAGCCAGAAATCCGTTGCTTTGCCATTTCTCGGTTTGATTTGGAATTTGCGACATGATCCCAGACTCACTGATGCGATAGCTGGATTTATACCCATTGATTGCTCATTGTCGGAGTGCCAGCCAATCGAATCCTGTCCACTGCGGTACTGATTTCCGATGACGATACGGAATTTGTAACCAGTTAGCGCAGTGATTCTGTCCCGCAAGTAAGCGAGTTTTTCTGTCCAAGTCAGGGGTTTCAAAAATACGCTGTTGGAGTAGAGATAATCGCAGCCGTAGTCCCCGTAAATGCACTCCAGGCGGGGGACAGGCATTGTTTTACCCATGATCCTGATTTGGTTCTGCTGCCACTCCAGTTTCAAGCAGTGTTGGTAGAGTTCGTTTGCAAGTTCCTGACTTAAGAAATCGGGGTAGTAAGTGATAGGTAAAACTGGGGTTGATTCAGTGAATAAATTCAGTTGTTGCATGGTACTTTTCTCCAATTAAAGAAAGTATTCTGAAGAC